>JACPUR010000038.1 GCA_016192135.1 Candidatus Tectomicrobia bacterium
GCGGGACTACAACATGATCCAGGGCGTCATCCTGGTGTACTCGTTCATCGTGGTCGTCATCAACCTCGCGGTGGACCTGCTCTATACGGTCATCGATCCGCGCGTCTCGCTCGGGAAGGAGGGCCGCTGATGGGCCTGGGGCATTTTTTCCGGGGCAGCAAGAGCGGTGTCGTCGGCTTCAGCGTCACGGCGGCCCTCATCCTGCTCGCCCTGGCCGGCCCCGCGCTCATTCCCGCCGACCCCAACTTCCAGCGCATCTCCGATGCCTACGCCCCGCCGAGCTGGGCGCACCCCTTCGGGCTCGACATCTACGGGAGGGACACCCTCGCCCGGGTGATCCACGGCTCCCGGGTCTCGCTCTTCATCGGTTTCGTGGCGGTGGCGTTCGGGGGATTTCTCGGCACGCTGATCGGCGCCCTTTCCGCCCTGGAGGGGGGAAGGATGGACCGCGTGGTCGTCCGCGCCACGGACATCCTTCTCTCGTTCCCGACCCTCATCCTGGGCGTGATCGTCATCGTCGCCCTCGGCAACCGCTTCACGAACGTCGTGGCTGCCGTCTCGGTGGCCATGCTGCCCAAGTTCGTGCGGTACGCCCGGGGCCCGACCCTGGCCATCCGGGAGCAGGATTTCGTCCAGGGGGCGATCGCGCTCGGCGCGGGCAGGGCCAGGGTCTTCTTCCGCCACGTGCTGCCCTCCATCCTGGGGCCGGTGATGGTGATGGCCGCCCTGTGGGTGGGGATCGCCATCCGCATCGAGGCCTCGCTCAGCTTCCTCGGCCTGGGGGTCCAGCCGCCGACGCCGGCCTGGGGCACCATGCTGAAGGAGGGGGTCGAGAGCATGCTCTTCACGCCCTGGCTGGCCCTATTCCCGGGGCTGGCCATCATGGTCACCATTTTCGGCCTCAACCTGCTGGGGGACTGGCTCCGCGACGTGGTCGATCCCTACGTCATGAGCCTCGCCCGGCGGGCCGATGAAGCGGGGGGGGCGGAAGCCCCCGGCACGGCGCCGTCGTTCTCAAGGGAGGAACTGGCGCGGATGGGCTGAGGCTTGAAATTCACGTTCGAACTTTCCGCAGAGAGAGGGGAGATCATCATGCCGAAGGGAATCAGCCGGAGAGAATTCTTGAAAGGCGCGGCCGCCATGGGCGCGGCGGCCACGATGGGCGGCCTGCGCGCGGAGGAGGCACGGGCGGCCAAGGGAGTTTTCCTGTGGGCCAACGGCTCCGAGGCCCGGTCCCTGGACCCGGCCAGGGCCATCACCACGGGGGACAGCCTGGCCCGCAGCTGGGCGAACGGATTGCTGCGCTTCAAGCCCGGCTTGGGGGACCCTTCGGCGTATGAGCTCGACCTCGCCGAGAAGTGGGACTCCAGCAACGGGGGCAAGACCTATACCTTCCAGCTCCGCAAGGGCGTTCAGGCCCACCACGGCGCCGGCGAGCTGACCTCGGCCGATGTGAAGTGGAGCCTTGAACGGCTCAGGGACAAGCGGCTCACCTCCATCTTCCGGGGCCGCTACGAGGGCATCGACGGCATCGAGACGCCGGACAAATATACCGTGCGCTTCCACCTGAAGGAGCCGGACGGACTCTTTCTCTCCAAGATGATGAACTTCCGGGGAGGCTACATCCTCTCGCGGGGCAAGGCGACGGACGACGTCGGTACCAACTACATGTGGAGCCCCGTCGGCACCGGACCCTTCCAGGTGGTGCAGGTCAAGCCGAAGGAAGCCTATATCTTTGAGCGCCACGAGAAGTATTTCCGGGGCACGCCGAAGATCCGGCGCTACGAGTTCCGCATCATCCCCGACATCAACACCCGCATCCTCGGCCTGAGGCGGGGGGAGCTGGACGCCATCTACCTGGCGACCCTGCCCAAGCGGCTGCTCGACAGCCTGAAGTCCGACCCGAACATCAGCGTGGACATCCCGGACTCCGACTACGCGGCCTCCCTGCACTTCAACCTGCGCATGAAGCCCATGGACGACATCCGGGTCCGCAAGGCCATCGCCTACGCGATCAACCGCAAGGAGATCGCGGACCTCTTCCGCCCGATGGCCCGGGAGCTCTACAGCGTCATCGCGCCGGCCTGCGTGGGCGGCCTAAAGCCGGAGGAGGTCCCGGCCGAGCTCCGCTATGACTATGACCCCAATAAGGCCAAGGCCTTGCTCGCCGAGGCCGGCTACAGGAGCGGGCTCCAGCTCGAGACGGCGGTTTCCCCGCTGCCCCACATCCAGCGGCCGATCCAGGTCATCCAGCAGCACCTGGCCCAGGTGGGAATCCAGCTGAAGGTGAACGTGGTCGAGCAGACGATCTACCTGCGCGGCTCCCGCCAGGACAAGTACCCGTTCGTGTCTTACGGAGGGAAGCGCTTCCCCCACGCCTATGATCACCTGTTCGAGTGGTACCATTCGAAGTCCGACGTGACCCTGCCCACCCGCCAGACGAACATCTCCCACTACGGGAACATCGGCGGCAGCGTGGACAAGCTCATCGAGGAGATGGGCCGGATCAGCGACACCAAGCGGCAGGTCGAGCTCGCCAAGCAGGCGCAGATCCAGATACTGAAGGACTTGCCCGCTTATCCGTTCTATACCCCGCTCGTGGGTTTCGCCCACCGGAAAAACGTGAAGTTCGGCTTCAAGTTCGAGGACTCGACCGTGTTCTCCTATTATATCACGGAGCAGTCGGAGGTCGCTTAGCGGACGTGCGAAAGCCCCCCGCGGGTCCCGCGGGGGGCTTTCGCAGGCCGGGCGTCAGGCGCCGTTCAGCGCCTGGCGTCCGTGCTGGGAGGCGTGGAGCATGTCCTCGAGGGTGGTGGTGCCGAGGAAGTCCACCATCTGCTCTTTGACGCAGAGCCATTTGGCGTGCAACGGGCATTCGGACCGGCCGGTGCATTCCTGGAAGCCTCCGACGCACTCCGAGAGGAAATCCTCTCCCTCGACCGCCCGGACGACATGAACCAGGAGAATCTCCCGGAGGGAGCGGCCGATGCGGAATCCTCCGCCGGGACCCTTTCGGGATTCGAGGATGCCGTCCCGGGCGAGGGATTGGAGGATCTTGGCCGCGCTGGGCTCCGGGACCTGGGTGGCCCGGGCGATACTCCGGACCGTCAGGAGCTGGTCCATCCCGTCCGCCGCCATATGGGTGAGGATTCGGACGGCCATCTTGGTGGGTCTGGAATAAAAGCTCATGAGCCTCTACTTTCCACTTGAAAAACGGATGAACAATTCCTAAATTCAATTTAGAGATTTTTATCTCTTTTGCAAGTTCCATAGATGAAAATTCGGCGCATCGGGGGTAAAAATGGATAGATTTCCTGATCGGACCGAGGCAAAGAATTCAGACCGCACCCCCCTCCGGCCCGGCCAGAAGCCTTCCTTCCAGGAAATTGACTTTGCCCGCTCCCCCTTTCTGGTCATTTGGGAAGCCACCCAGGCATGCGATCTGGCCTGCCTGCACTGCCGGGCCGAGGCGCGCCCCTGCCGCGACGCCGGGGAGCTCTCCACGGAGGAGGGGATGGCCCTGCTGGAGGATGCCCGCCGGTTCGGGCCCGTCCTCTTCGTGCTCACGGGGGGCGACCCCCTCAAGCGGCCGGACATATTCGACCTCATCCGCCACGGGCACGCGATCGGCCTGCGGATGACCATGACGCCCTCCGGCACCCAGCTCCTCACCCGGGAGCGGGTCCGCCAGATGCGGGCGGGCGGCCTTGCCCGCGTGGCGGTGAGCGTGGACGGCCCGGACCGCCTGAGCCACGACATGTTCCGTAATGTGCCGGGGAGCTTCGACTGGACGATGGACTGTATCCGCTGGGCGCGCGAGGAGGGCCTGGAGGTGCAGATCAACACCACCGTCACGCGCTTCAACAAGACCCGCCTGCGCGAGATGGCCGACATGGTCGCCCGCCTGGGCATCACCCTGTGGAGCGTCTTCTTCCTCGTCCCGGTCGGCCGGGGCAACAAGCACCACATGGTGAGCCCCGCCGAGCACGAGGCGCTCTTCCACCAGCTCTACGATTTCTCGAAGGAGATGCCCTTCGACATCAAGACCACCGCCGCTCAGCACTTCCGGCGGGTGAGCATGCAGCGGGCCGCCTGGGACAGTCTGCACGGAGGCGCCCCGGATCCCGCCGGCGGAGCTTCCCCCTTCCGGGGCGGGCCCGGCTTCAGCGCGGGCATCGGCCGCGCGGCCAAGGGAGTGAACGACGGGAACGGCCTCGTCTTCATCAGCCACCGGGGCGAGGTCATGCCCAGCGGTTTTCTTCCCGTCTCGGCCGGGAACGTGCGCAGCCGGAGCGTGGTGGACATCTACCGGGAATCCGAGCTCTTTTGCTCCCTCCGCCTGCCTGATTCCTACTCGGGAAAGTGCGGCTACTGCGATTTCCGCGACATCTGCGGAGGATCCCGCGCCCGGGCCCTCGCGGCGGCAGGGGACCCTCTGGCGAGCGAGCCTTTCTGCACCTACCGGCCCCAGAGGCCCGGTTCGGCCAAGCCGGCCTCGAACACCTACAAAGGCCCCCACGCCGAGGCGGGCGCCGTGACCCGCGCCCAGGTGATCGAAGCCCTCGCCCCGGCGCGCTCCGCCGGGGTCCCCGCCGCCGGCTAGCCGGCCTAAGCCTTTAAATCACCAGCGGACTCTTTTTCCGGAGAGTCCGTTGTTTTGTGGAAGGCGCCCCTGGCCGCCCGCCTCGCGCCACATGCCGTAATCCGGGTGTTCCCCTACACGCGATAGCCCTGCAGGGCGCCGATGTAGTTCGCCCGCCCGAAGGCCGGGGGGTCGGGGCAATGGAACTGGCTCATGCTGCCCTGCATCTGGCGGACGGACTCGTATTCGTGCTCGTCCATCCACCGGCGGAGGTTGTCCTCCACCTGCCGAATATGGCCGATACCGTTCTTGAGGAGGGCGGCGGCCATCATCGTGGCGCTCGCTCCGGCCATGAGCATCTTGAGCACGTCTTCGTGGGTATGGATGCCGCTCGTGCCCGCCAGGCTCATCCCCACGCGCCCGTGGAGAATCCCGATCCAGGTCAGGGGCAGGAGGAGGTCCTGTGGCCCGCTGAAGATGATCCGGGGCCGGACTTCGAGAACGTCGATATCGATGTCGGGCTGGTAGAAGCGGTTGAAGAGGACGAGGCCGTTGGCGCCGGCCTGCTCCAGGCGCTTGGCCATGTGGGCGAGGTTGCTGAAGTAGGGGCTCATCTTCACCGCGATGGGGATGCGAACGGCGGTCCGCACCGCGGTCAGGATCTCCACGTAGCGCTGCTCAACCTCCCTCGGGGCGAGGGAAGTGTCGGCTGGGATGTAGTAGATGTTGAGCTCCAGGGCGTCCGCCCCCGCCTGCTCGATCCGCGAGGCACAGTCCACCCATCCGCCGAGGGAGGAGCCGTTGAGGCTCGCGATGACCGGGATGTTCACCGCTTCCTTCGCCTGCCGGATGTGCTCGAGGTAGGCGTCCGGCCCCAGCTGGAACTCCGAGGGCTGGGGAAAGAAGGTGAGTGCCTCGGCGAAGCTGTCGGTGCCGTGGGTGAGGTGGTGGTGGAGCTCTCTGCGCTGGCGGGTGATTTGTTCCTCGAACAGGGAGTATAGGACCACCGCGCCCGCGCCTTCGTCCTCCATCTGGCGGATGTTCCGGATTTCCTCCGAAAGGGGGGAGGCGGAGGGGACGATCGGGCTCCGGAGCGTCATCCCGAGATATTCGGTGCGGAGGTCCATGGCCGTCAGCCCTCCGCCTCTTCGCCGGCCTTCGCGGCCGGCCGGCCCGCTTCGGGCGAGGCGCCGTTGGAGGAGAACTTCCGCGCGGCCAGGTGCTCGTAGAGCGCCCACCGCTGCCGGACCTCCTCCTGCGCTTCCTGGGCCAGGCGCTTGGCGGCCCCGGGATCGGTCATGCCGAGCATCCGGAAGCGGTTCTCCATCGCCATGTAGCGGGAGACGGGCATCTTCGGCGGGCCCGAATCGAGCTGGAGGGGGTTCTCCCCCTTCGCGGCGCGGCAGGGGTGGTAGCGGTAGAGAGGCCACTGGCCCGAGTCCACCGCGGCCTTCTGGTTCTTCATGCCCGTGGTCATGTTGATGCCGTGGGCGATGCAGTGGGCGTAGGCGATGATGAGCGAGGGACCCGGATAGGCCTCCGCCTCGAGGAAGGCGCGCAGGGTGTGCTCGTCCTTGGCGCCCATGGCGACACGGGCGATGTACACGTTCCCGTAGGTCATGGCGATGAGACCGAGGTCCTTCTTGCCGGTGGCCTTGCCGCTGGTGGCGAACTTGGCGACGGCTCCTCGCGGTGTGGCCTTGGACATCTGGCCGCCCGTATTGGAGTAGACCTCCGTGTCCATGACGAGAATGTTCACGTTCCGGCCGCTCGCCAGCACATGATCGAGGCCGCCGAAGCCGATGTCGTAGGCCCACCCGTCCCCGCCCACGATCCAGATGCTCTTGCGCACCAGCGCGTCCACCAGGCCAAGGAGGCGCTTCGCCTCGGGCGTGCCCATCCCGGCGAGCTTTTGCTTGAGGATCTCCACCCGCGCGCGCTGTTCATGGATGTCGGCCTCGTCCTCCTGGACGGCTTCGAGGATGGCCTTGGCCAGTTCCTCTCCGATCGCCCCCGCCGCCAGGGCCACAAGCTGGCGGGCGGCCTCGGCCTGCTTGTCGATGGAGACGCGGAAGCCCAGGCCGAACTCGGCGTTGTCCTCGAAGAGGGAATTGGCCCAGGCCGGGCCGCGTCCCTCCCGGTTCACGCTCCAAGGGGTGGTGGGGAGGTTGGCTCCATAGATGGAGGAGCAGCCCGTGGCGTTCGCCACGAGGAGCCTGTCCCCCCATAGTTGGGTGAGGAGCTTGAGGTAAGGCGTCTCGCCGCAGCCCGGGCAGGCGCCCGAGAACTCGAACAGGGGCTGCTGGACCTGCTGCTGCCGGATGGTGTTGACCCGCACCTTGCGCCGGTCCGTCTCGGGCAGGGCGGCGAAGAAGTCCCAGTTCGCCCTCTCGCGCTCCAGGATGGGGGCCTTGTCGGTCATGTTGAGCGCCTTCAGGCGCGCCTGGGACTTGTTTCGGGCCGGGCATACGTCCACGCAGATGCCGCATCCGGTGCAGTCCTCGGGGGAGACCTGGATGATGTACTTCATGTCCTCCCACTCCCGGTCCCGGGCGTCCTTGGAGAGGAGAGAGGCGGGCGCGCCTGCAAGCTCCCCGGGCTCGACGACCTTGATTCGGATCACACTGTGAGGGCACACGAAGGCGCACTTGCCGCATTCGATGCAGGTGCCGGGCTCCCAGGCCGGGATCTCGATAGCGATGTTCCGCTTCTCCCATCTTCCCGTCGCGCTGGGGAAGGTCCCGTCGATGGGAACGCGGCTCACCGGCAGGGCATCGCCCTCGCCGGCGATGATGGGTCCGATGACTTCCCGGACGAAGGCGGGCGCTTCGTCCGGGACGGGCGGGATCATGCGGCGGGTGCTGGTGCCGCCCTCCGGCACCCGCACCTCGTGCAAGTGGGCGAGGGTGCCGTCTACGGCGCGGATGTTCATCTGGACGATCTCGTCGCCCTTCCGGCCGTAGGTCTTCTGAATCGACTCCTTGATGGCCCCGATGGCCTCGTCCCGGGGCAGGATCCCCGAGATGGCGAAGAAGCAGACCTGCATGACGGTGTTGATATGCCGGCCCATCCCGCTCTCGCCCGCGACCTTGTAGGCGTCGATGACGTAGAAGCGCAGGCGCTTGCGGACGACAGTCTCCTGCACTTCGAGCGGGAGCGTGTCCCATACCTTGTCCGAAGGATAGGGAGTGTTGAGCAGGAAGGTTCCACCGGGGACGAGGCTCTTGAGCATGTCGTAGCGGTCGAGGAAGTGGTGCTGGTGGCACCCGAGGAAATTCGCCCGGGTGATGAGATGGGAGGAGCGGATGGACGCCGGCCCGAAGCGCAGGTGGGAGATGGTGATGGCTCCCGCCTTGCGCGAGTCATAGACGAAGTAGCCCTGGGCGAAGTTGCCGGTCTTCTCGCCGATGATCTTGATGGAATTCTTGTTGGCCCCCACCGTCCCGTCCGAGCCCAGGCCGTAGAAGACGGCCCGGTACACGCTCTCGGGCTCGATCGAGAAATCCGCGTCGAAGGGGAGGCTGGTATGGGTGACGTCGTCCTCGATGCCGATCGTGAAATGGTTCTTCAGGTCCGGCTGCGCGAGATGCTCGAAGACAGCCTTGGCCATCGCGGGAGTGAATTCCTTGGAGGAGAGGCCGTAGCGGCCGCCGATGATCCGGGGAAGCCGCGGGGATTCGAAACTCCACCCGCCCTGCCGGGCCTCCTCGAGCGCGTTCACGGCGTCCAGGTACAGGGGCTCCCCCCCGCTTCCCGGCTCCTTGGTGCGGTCGAGGACGGCGACGGAGCGCACGGTGGGCGGCAGGGCCTCCATGAACCGGCGGACGTCGAACGGCCGGAAGAGGCGGACCTTGAGGACGCCCACTTTCTCGCCCTGGGCGAGGAGGTGATCCACCGTCTCGTGGACCGTCTCCGCCCCCGAGCCCATGAGGACGATGACGCGGTCGGCGTCGGGTGCGCCGTGGTAATCGTAGAGCCGGTAGGCCCTGCCGGTCAGTTCCCGGAAACGATCCATCGCCTTCTGCACGATTCCGGGGCAGGCGAGGTAGAAGCGGTTGGAGGCCTCGCGTCCCTGGAAAAATACATCCGGGTTCTGGGCGGTCCCCCGGACGACCGGGTGTTCCGGCGAAAGGGCCCGGGCGCGGTGGGCGAGGATGAGGTCCTCGTCGATCAGTGATCGCAGGTCGTCGTCCGGGAGCACCTCAATCTTCGAAACCTCGTGGGAGGTCCGGAAGCCGTCGAAGAAGTGGAGGAACGGGATGCGGGACTCGAGGGTGGCGGCCTGGGAGATGAGGGCGAAGTCCTGCGCTTCCTGCACCGACCCCGAACAGAGGAGGGCGAAGCCCGTCCCCCGGGCGGCCATCACGTCGCTGTGGTCGCCGAAGATGGAGAGGGCGTGGGCGGCGACCGAGCGCGCGGCGACGTGGAAGACGGTGGGCGTCAGCTCGCCCGCCAGCTTGAACATGACGGGGATCATGAGGAGAAGGCCCTGGGAGGCCGTGAAGGTGGTGGTCAGGGAGCCGGTCTGAAGGGCGCCGTGGACGGCCCCGGCGGCCCCGGCCTCGCTCTGCATCTCGATGACGGAGGGGGCGGTCCCCCAGACGTTGGGTTTTCCCTCGGAGGCCCAAGCGTCGGAGGACTCGCCCATCGGCGAGGAGGGGGTGATGGGATAGATGGCGATGACTTCGTTCGTCCGGTAGGCGACGGAGGCGACCGCTTCATTGCCGTCCATGGTCTCGGTGATAGGACTCATGCGAACTCCGGTCAGTTATGGCCTCCTTCGGGGCCGATTCCTTGGTTCAGGCGGACGGACCCGCCCTTTCCCGCGAAAACAGAATCACGATTCATGCCGTCCCGGGTCAGATTTGTGAGGAAAAGGGGCGGGAAATGGGTTTAGGCTTTGGTTTCAAGGGGGAGGGGGGAAAATCGACGACTCGGAAAGCCGGGGAACGAGTCCCTTTTGCTTTCGGAGGGTGGGACGGTTTGTCTCACCTGGCTGCCTGGTGAGGCGGAATCGCCTTCTAATTCTGGGATTTCAATCGTTTCGCGCGACCCGGCCAGGGCCGCCGGATGAGACGGGGAAAGGCGATCGGGAGAAGTCTGAAACCGGAGATTCCGGCTGGCATTGTTATTGCGTCTGAAGTGGCTTGCCCTCCCGCTTCGCGTTGCGGCACGCCGCCAAGGAGAACGCGGTGAAGGTTCGGGAAGTGATGACCTCCCCGGTCGAAACCTTGGACCGCAACGACACGCTCTCGCTGGCGGGGGATTTGATGAAGATGAAGCGCATACGCCATCTGCCCGTCCTGGAGGATGGGGCATTGGTGGGCATCGTCAGCCAGCGGGACTTGTTTCGTGCAGGGCTTTCGACGGTCATGGGGTTCGGCGCCAAGGCCCAGCAGGAATTCATGCGGACCGTGCTGGTGAAGGAGGTGATGACGGAAAACGTGGTCACCGTCTCGCCCGAGGACGAAGTCGCGGAGGCGGCTCGGCTCATGCTGGAGAAGCAGATCGGCTGCCTCCCCGTCGTCGACGATGGAAAGCTGGCCGGGCTGGTGAGCGAGTCGGACCTCGTCCGACTCGTGGCCCGGACCTGAAAGGATTTCCGCCAGCCCAAAAGCCTTTTGCCATCCTGCCCCAGTGTGCCATAATGCTACAGAATTGGTTGCCTTTCTCCCTTCCTTTCACTTCATTCGAGGATGGGAATCCCGGGTGGGTTTTGAAGAAATATGATTTTATATTCAATATATTAGCCGCCTAACTTGAAGTGTTTTTCCCAGATTTACCCCCTGGGTACAGGATTTGCGAAATTTGAATGCGAGGTGGGTACGCCCGGTTGGGGTGGGGAGTCATGGTTTCCTCCTGGGCGCAGGCGAGGCAAGCCGCTCCCACCCGAAGGAGGCAGCCATGTACCGGAAAATCCTGGTTCCTCTCGATGGCTCGGCGCTGGCGGAGGGCATTCTCCCCCAGGTGAACGAACTGGCGCGGGTACACCAGGCGCAGGTACTGCTCCTGCGCGTCGGCTTCGCCCTCGTCTTTCCGGGGACGGACCCCGCCGAGGCCCAGGTAGGCACCATCGTCGAGGCCGAGAATTACATCGAAGGTGTCCGGAAACGGATGACGGCGGAAGGCCTCGAGGTGGAGACCGCCGTCCGCTACGGCTTCCCTGCCGAGGAGATCCTCACGCACGCGCGCCGGAACAAGGTGGACCTGATCGCCATGGCCACTCACGGCCGCACGGGCCCCGCCCGCTGGGTGCTCGGTAGCGTGGCCGAGCAGGTTCTCCGGCAGGCCGACGTGCCCGTGCTGCTCTTCCGCCTCCCCAAGGCGGCCCATCTCAAGGAGCCGGCGGCGAAGTATGCGACCGCCTAGGGAAAGGAGGTAGCATCATGAAAAAATTCGCCCCGCGGAAGATCCTGGTTCCGGTCGATTTCTCCGACTTCAGCAAGGATGCGCTCGAAGCCGCCGAGGGCATCGCCGAAGCGCGCGGCGCCGCCATCACCTTGCTCCACGTCATGGTGGAGCCGCAGGCGTCGGTGCCCTACGAAGTCTATATTGACTGGCAGAAGGTGAAGGGGGAGATTCAAGCGGACGCCGAAAAGCTGCTGTCCCAGATGGCGTCCGGGGGCGGCCCCGCCGGAAAGGCCGAAAAACGGCTGGAATGGGGCGAGCCGGCGGCCAAGATCGCGCAGATCGCCCAGGAGGGGAGCTTCGATCTGATCGTGATGGCCACCCACGGCCGCACGGGCTTGAGCCGCCTGTTTCTCGGGAGCGTGGCCGAGAGGGTCATTCGGCACGCGCCGTGCCCGGTTCTGAGCTTCCGTCCGAAGCAGCAGTGAGGGGACGGCCCGCGATTCGGGAGGTGCAAGGTTGCCGAGACGGCCGAAGCACGAGGGTTCCGGCCCGAACCTTCGAGGCGCCAAGGCGGGGGAAACCGTCTTGCCCGCCGGAAAGCCCGGCGGCCAGGAAATCCAGAGAGAGGAAACCCGTCTCCACGCCGTCCTGGACGGAATGGTGGACGGCCTCATCACCATCGACGACAAGGGAGTGGTCCAGAGCTTCAACAAGGCGGCCGAGCGGATGTTCGGCTATGCGGGAGAGGAGATCTTAGGCAAGAACGTCAAGTTCCTGATGCCTGGTTCCTACGCCCGCCACCACGACGAATATCTCCAGCACTACCTCCGGACGGGGGAGCGGCGGATCATCGGCATCGGGCGCGAGGTAGAAGGGCTGAGGAAGGACGGGACCATCTTCCCGATCAGCCTGGCCGTGAGCGAAGGGTTCGTTGAGGGCAAGCGCATCTTCATTGGCAACATCCGCGACCTGACGCTCGAGCGCGGGCTGCGGGAGCAGCTCTACCAGGCCGAGAAATTCTCTTCCATCGGTGAGCTGGTGGCGGGGATCGCGCACGAGATCGGCGGGCCTCTCAGCGTCATCTCGGGCAACGCGGAATTCCTGCGCGAGAGCTTCGAGGCCTCGGATTCCCGCAGGAAGGATGTGGAGGGTATCGTCCGCGAGTGCGACGCCGTCGCGCAGCTCATGCGCCGCCTCCTGGATTTCAGCCGCCCGGGCCGGGTCGAGCTCCGTCCCCTCGACCTGAACGAGGGCCTCCGCAACGTCTTCTCGCTCGTGCGCAAGCAGTTCAGCAAGGACAAGGTCGAGGTCAAGCTGGACCTCCAGGTCGGCCTCCCCCGGATACTGGGGGACTCCAACCACCTGGAGCAGGTCTTCATGAACATGGTCATCAACGCCCGTAATGCGATGCCCAAGGGGGGGACGCTGACCATCTCCTCCTACGTGGGAAGCGTGGACGAGGCCGGGCGCCGCGTGTGCGTGGAGTTCCGGGACACGGGGGAGGGGATCCCCAGGGAGAACCTGGAGCGGATCTTCGAGCCCTATTTCACCACCCGGAGGCCGGGAAAGGGCACCGGCCTCGGGCTCGCCATCTGCCGGCGGATCATCGCCGACCACCGGGGCTTCATCCGGGTCTATAGCCAAACGGGGGCGGGCACCACGTTCACCGTCTACCTGAGGTCCGCCGAAGAGGAAGCGCAATGAATAATGGGGCGAGCATCCTGGTGGTGGACGACGAGGAGCGGGTGCGCACCCTTCTCTCCCGCCTCCTGACCGAGGAAGGCTACCAGGTGGACGCCGTGGCCTCGGGCGAGGAGGCGCTCCGGGCGGCGGAGGAGGGCTCCTACGAGGTCGTGCTCACCGACCTGATGATGCCGGGCATGTCGGGCATCGAGCTGCTTGTGCAGCTGCGGCGCCTGAATTCCGAGACGGAGGTCATCCTCCTCACCGCGCACGGCACGGTGGACTCGGCCGTGGAAGCCATGAGGAAAGGGGCTTTCCATTACCTGAGCAAGCCCTTCAAGCTCGACGAGGTCCGCGTATACGTCCAGAAGGCCGTGGAGGAGAGCCGGAACCAGCGGGAGCTCCTGGGCCTGCGCCGCGAGGTGCGCCAGCGCTTCGAGTTCTCGAACATCATCGGCAAGAGCAAGCCGATGATGGAGGTGTTCGACCTCATCCGGCGCGTGGCCCGGTCGAACAGCACTGTGCTCATCCAGGGCAAGAGCGGCACGGGCAAGGAATTGGTGGCCAAGGCCATCCACTACAACAGCCCCCGCAGCAGCCAGCCCTTCATCGCCATCAATTGCAGCGCCATAACGGAAACCCTGCTGGAAAGCGAGCTGTTCGGGCACATGAAGGGGTCCTTCACGGGGGCCGTGTCGAGCAAGAAGGGCCTCTTCGAGGAGGCCCAGAGCGGGACCATCTTCCTGGACGAGATCGGAGAGATCAGCGCGGCCCTCCAGGTGAAGCTCCTCCGCGTGCTGCAGGACCACGAGATCCGCCGCGTGGGGGGGAACCAGTCCATCAAGGTGGACGTGCGGGTCATCACGGCCACCAACCGCGACCTGGCCGAGGCGGTCCGCCAGAAGGAATTCCGGGACGATTTTTACTACCGCCTGAACGTGGTCACCATCCACCTCCCCACCCTGAAGGACCGGCCCGAGGACATCCCCCTCCTGGCCCAGCATTTCCTCGCCAAGTACGCCAAGGCGGCGGGCACCGGCGTCTCCCAGATATCCAAGGACGCCATGCGCGCCCTCATGCGGTACTCGTGGCCGGGGAATATCCGCGAGCTGGAAAACGTCATCGAGCGGGCCATCACCCTGGGGGCCGAGGGCGAAATTCAGCCCGAGGACCTGCCCGACGTGCTCCGCCGGGAGGAGGGGGAGATCACGCTCGACGCGATTCCGGTGGAGATGTCCATGCAGGAGGTCGAGAAGGCTCATATCGAGCGGGTGCTCAAGCATACGGGGGGGCAGGTTTCCCAGGCCGCCCGTATGCTGGGCATCGATCGCCGGACCATTTACCGGAAGATGCAGGCCTACAACATCCGCAGGGACTAGCCTCTCCTGGCGAAGCAAAATGCCTCACCTCCCTGATTTTTGAGGCTATCTGGCCGGTTTCATTCCCTCCGCGATCCAAACACCCTCATCGGAAAACCGCCTCGCACGCCCCCTGCGGATGCCACCAAACGTCGGATTTTCAGCCTTTTTCCCCATTTCTTCCAAAGTTTCTGGCTTTAGGCTTGGGAAAAATAAATTGGCATCTTGATTGCTCTTGAGAAAGCAGAATGGACTCCGGCCGCTCTCGGGAAGGCGAAAGGCGCAGGGGCGCCGCCGCCGGAAGAGAAGGGATGGCATGTTTCAAAAAATCCTGATTCCGCTGGATGGCTCGCCGGTGGCCGAGCAGATCCTTCAGCACCTTCCGGACCTCACCGGAGGAAGCTACGAGGTCCATCTTCTGCGCGTGGCGAACGCCGCCCATCTTCCGGGCGTGAATCCCGAAGAGACGCAGGTGAACGTGCTCAAGGAGGCGGAGGAGTACTTGGCGATGGTCGAGGGGCGGCTTCGGGAGAATGGCCTGCGGGTGGAGTCCCACGTGCGGTACGGGCATCCAGCCGAAGAGATCACCGAGCACATCCGGCATTGGAAGTACGACCTCATCGCCATGACCACCCATGGGCGCTCGGGGGTGAACCGCCTCCTGATGGGGAGCGTGACCGAGAGTGTCATCCGGAAGGTTTCCATCCCGGTGCTGGTCGTCCGGGCGATGGAGGTTCCCTCCGAGAAGGTGGTCTGCGGGGGATAACGGAACGAGATCAATTCCAAGCCGAGCGGGCCGCCTGCCCTTGCCGGGAGGCGGCCCGCTTTTGTTTGGAAACGGCTTCAGCCCAGGGGGAAGAGGAGAAAGAAGCCGTTCAGCGAAAAGGCGCAGGCGGCGATGCCCAGGAGCCCGCTGAGGTAGAAGAGGAGCCGCGAGGCGGCGAGGATGCTCACCGAGGCCAAGACGATGGCGATCTGGAAGAGCCCGACGGAGATGTCGAAATTGAAATCCTGCTGCCCGGCCCTCTCGCGCCGCCTTTCCTCTTCCCGCGCGCGGGTGAGGAGTTCTTTCTTCCCTTCGCCCGTGCTGGGCTCGCTCTCGTACCGGGTGATGGTTTGCCTGTAATCCGCGATCCGCTTTTCGATGGATTGCCGGACGTCGCCCGCCATGTCGGGATGGCTGGCGAGCAGCGCCTCGAGACCTTGGGCCGCCAGGGCGTAGTTCGTCTGGCGGACGTTCTTCGCCTGGAAGAAGGCGAACAGGTTGGACGCGGAGATGTTGGAGCTCATCATCTCCTTGGCCGCGTTCTCCCCGCCGAGGCCCGTGACGGCCAAGAGCATGGCCAGGAATCCTACGAAGATGGCCACCCGCTTGCGGAAGCGCTCGTCGGCATTCCCATCCTGGCTGGAAATCGTCTCGCTGATTTCATTGGCGTCCATCGGCAAGTCGCGTTCCTCCTCTCGATTCCCGGTGATCTGAAGCGCCTGGAAGCGGGCCGTCCCGTGCGGCCCGCTGGGCTAGCCGCAGCGCGGGAAGGCAAGCGGAAAGCGGTGCAGGCTCTGGAAGCCCTCTCGCGTCACCACCCCGAGATCCCCCACCTGGAGCCCCCGCCCTGCCTGGTCCACCGGGTTCGGCTGGATGACCATGACCATGTTCTCCCGGTACTTGAAGTCGGCCGGAGGAACGGCGTAGCCCGAGCCGGGGATGCCGATGGAGGGTTGGAGAAGGTCCACGCCGAACCCGTGGGCGAGGGAGTCGTAAATCTGGAGGCCCTTTTTGGGCAGGCTCTCCGTGGCCGTCAGCACGTCTTCCACCGGGGCCCCCGCGCGCATGGCCCGGGCCATGTCGTGGAAGACCTCGAGCGAGGCGTCGAAGAGGTGGCGGTAGGGAGGCGTTGGGTCGGCGGCCACGGTGAAGGGGCGGAGAATCTGGCCGGCGTACCCGTAATGGGCCGCGCTGATCTCGGTGTGGATGATGTCCCCGGCCTGGAGTTTCCGCCGCGTGGGGTTCTGCCAGGGGAGGGGGGTGTGAGGGCTCGCCATGGGGGTAGCCGTCACGAACTGGACGAGCGATTCGCCGCCTTCGGCGGCGTAGGCCGCCACCATGCGGCCCGAGAGCTCGTATTCGGGGACGCCCGGCCGGGCGTGCTCTTGGAGGGCCGCCATTGCCAGGTCGGTCAGGCGGGCTCCCTCCCGGAGCCAGGCGATCTCCTCCTCGCTCTTGACGATGCGGAGGTCCCGGAAGGCGGCCGAAACGTCCACCCACCGCGCCTCCGGGAAGCGTTGTTTCAGGAAATCCATGTGGCCGCCGAAGAGGAGCATCCCGAAACGGGGATTGACGCCCACCAGCCCGATGCGGGCCCGGCCCAGGCCCAGCTTGTCCAGCTGGGCGGCGACCTTCTCGGGGTTGCCGTAGCCGCCGTGGCGCACGTCCGAGACGGCGGCCATGGCCTGGGCGTTATGAAGATGATTGTAGAGGCCGACGAAAAGGGAGGGTTCCCCCTTTAGCGGAAAGACGAGGAAGGCGTGGTTGAAGTCGCGGTAGCCCGTCAGGTAGTAGATGTTGGCCTGGTTGTTGCGGTTGGTCCCGGTCAGGGCGAAGAGGAGGAGGCATTCGAGCCCCTGCTCCTCCATCAGCCTGCGGGCCAGCCCGTGGCGGCGGGCCATCTCCTGCGCCGAGAAGCGGGGGTAGAGCTCTTCCGTCATCGTCTTCCTCTCCTAGGAAAGATGAATGCCACCCCCCAGGCGGGGGGAACCTCATGCCGTCTGAACGTGCGGGCAAGCATACCGCCTCTCCCGGATCGAGGGGAGGGGGCTGCCCCGATCCTGATTCTCGAAATTGAGCGCTGGAGGCCTCAAGTTTCCGCTCCCGCTGCCGAAACATAGAGGGAAGGGAACCGGCCTCCAGGGAAGGAGCCAAGAGATGGTCGCGGAACCCATTGAAATCGTTTGGAATGTGGACGAGCCAACCGAGGGCCTGAACGACTACCACGTCTGGGGCATGGCCGTCCGCTCCCGCCGCAATGAGGAACTGACCCGCCTGCTCGACGTCCTTGAAATCAACGGCCTGTGCCAAGTCGTCGTCTTCGACGCCTCGGGCCGCGAAACTCTATTTCCCTGCGAGCTGCCCTCGCGCCAGCCGGCCCGGCCGGCGAAGATGCTCCCGGCGGCCGCGGTCCCCGAGGTCGAGGTGGCCCTGGCCTAGGCGGAAGGCTCCGCCAGGGCCGCGGCCAGCACCTCGGCCAGGTGCCTGGCGCTCCTCCCTGTCCCCTTGGCGATCTGCTGGCGGCAGGAGACGCCGTTGGCGATGACGCCCGCCTCCCCGCCCTCCTTGCGGATGGCCGGAAAGAGCTTCAGCTCGCCGATGGCGAGGGAGATGTCATAGTGCTCCTTCTCGTAGCCGAAGGAACCAGCCATCCCGCAGCAGCCCGAGGGGATGGCCTCCACCTTTAGCCCCGGCACCAGGCCGAGCGCTTCCAGCGAGGGCCCCACGCCCGCCAGGGACTTCTGGTGGCAGTGGCCGTGGAAGAGCGCCCTCCCGGGCGCCTCCCGGAAGCGCAGGTCCAACTCCCCCGTGGCCTTGAGGCCGACCAGGAACTCCTCCAGCATGAACGAGGACTTGGCCAGCATCCGCGCCTCGGGAGCCGGGATGAGGTCCGGGTACTCGTCGCGGAAGGTCAGCAGGCAGCTCGGCTCGAGGCCGATGATGGGGGTCTGGGCGGAGAGGGCCGGGTAGAGGCGGACGAGGTTCTCCTCCGCCAGGCTCCGGGCGTCGCGCAGGAGCCCGTGCGAGAGCATGGGCCGGCCGCAGCAGCGGAGCTGGGTGAGCTCCACCTCGAAGCCCGCCGCCTCCAGCACGCGGACGGCGGCCCGGCCCACCTCGGGATAGTTGAAGTTCGTAAAAGTGTCGTTGAGCAGGAGCACCTTCCCGCGCGGCGGGGGGAGGGCGGGGCGCGGCCGCCCCCGGAACCATTCCTCGAACGTGGGCCGGGCGAGGGGAGGGAGCTGGCGGCGCCGGTCCAGCCCCAGGAAGCGGTCCATCAGGGAGCGGGCGAACCCGTTCCGCATCGTCCAGTTCACGAGGGGCACGAAGGGCTGGCTCAGGCGGTTGATGTCGGCGATCCGCCCCAGGAGCCGCACCCGGAGCGGCACCCCGTGGCGGTCCCAGTAGGCCTGCATCACCTCGGCCTTGATCTTGGCCATGTCCACGCTGGAGGGGCACTCCGCCTTGCAGCCCTTGCAGGAGAGGCATAGGTCCAGCACGTCGTAGACGCCCTGGCTGGCCAGCTCCTCGCCGGGCAGGCCCTCCGCGATCACCCGCCGGAGCACGTTGGCCCGGCCGCGCGTCGAGTGCTCCTCCTCCCGGGTGGCCTGGAAGGAGGGGCACATGGTGCCGTCGCGCTTGCGGCACTCGCCCACCCCGTTGCACAGCTCGATCGCCCGGACGAAGCCGTGGTCCCGCGAGAAGTCCAGAATGGTGGGGATTTCCCGCGTCTTCCCCTGGGCGTAGCGCAGGTTATCGGTGAAGGGCGGGGCGTCCACGATCTTCCCCGGGTTCATCTGGTTCGATGGGTCGAAGGCCCGCTTCACCCGGCGGAAGGCCTCGTAGAGCCTGGGGCCGAAGAAGCGGGGCACCCACTCGCTGCGGGCGAGGCCGTCGCCGTGCTCGCCGCTCATCGCGCCCCCGTACTCGAGGACCAGCTCGGCCACCTCCTTCTGGATGGCCACCATCTTCCGGACCCCCCCGGCCTCCTTCAGGTTGAGGATGGGCCGGAGGTGGAGCAGCCCCACGCTCGTGTGGCCGTAGTAGGAGGTCGAGGAGCCGTACTTGCGCATGATGGCCTCGAAGCGCTGGTAGTACGGCAGCAGGCGCTCGGGCGGCACGGCGCAGTCCTCGACGAAGGCCACGGGCTTGGCGTCTCCCCGGCGGCCCAGGATGTAGCCGAGGCCCGCCTCGCGCACCTTGCCCGGGTCGGAGCGGGTGGCCGGGTCGCGCATGATCACCCGGGCGTAGCCCTCGCCCGCGCGCTCCATGTCCGCCGCGAGGCGCTGGACCTTCTCCTCCGCCTCGTCCTGGGTCTCCCCGTAGAACTCGATCAGCAGGAAAGCCGCGGGCTCGCCGCGCATGAAGCTCCGCATCCAGCGCTGGGCCGCGAGGTTCTGGGCGGCCTGGTCGAGGATGACCTTGTCCACGATCTCGACCGCCGCCACGCCCTCCCGCTTCAGGATGGGGCCGCTCGCCGCGATGGCCTTCTCGATGCTGTCGAAATGGACGACCAGAACCCCCACCGCCTTGGGGAGGGGGCAGATCCTGACCTTCATCTCGGTGACGGCGGCCAGGGTGCCCTCGGCCCCCGCCAGCACCTTGGCGAGGTTGAAGGGCGCTCCCGGGCGCACCAGCTCGTCCAGGTTGTAGCCGCTCACCCGGCGCATGATCTTGGGATAGCGCGCCTCGATCTCCTCCAGGTTCTCCCCGGCGATGCGGTGGAGGGCCCGGTGGATCTCCCCCTCGCGCGTCTTCTCCGCCAGCTTGGCCTCGAGCGCCGCTCCCTCCAGCGGCCCGAAGGAGAAGGGGTCCCCCCCCGCGAGGAAGCCCGAGGCCGCGATGACGTGGTCCACGGTCTTCCCGTACACGATGGAGCGCGAGCCGGAGGAGTTGTTTCCCATCATCCCGCCCAGGGTGGCCCGGCTGCTGGTCGAGGTGTTGGGGCCCAGCACGAAGCCGTGGGGCCGGAGGTGGGCGTTCAGGTGGTCCTGCACCAGTCCGGGCTGGAGGCGCACCCAGCCCCCCTCCGCGTCGAGCTCCAGCACCCGGTTCATGTACTTGGAGAAGTCCATCACCACGGCGCGGCCCACGGTCTGGCCCGCAAGGCTCGTACCGCCCCCCCGGGGCAGCACGGCGGCGCCGTGGCCCGCGGCGATGCGAACGGTCTTCTGGACGTCCTCCGCCGAGCGGGGGATGACCACCCCGATAGGGTCGATCTGATACATGCTGGCGTCGGTGCTGTAGAGGGCGCGGGAGTAGGGGTCGAAGCGGACCTCGCCTTCGAGGGTGCCCTCCAGCTCGGCGCGAAGATTCTCCCAGCCTTGCATGGGCTTCCTTTCGGGATCGGGGGGCGCGGCCGGGGAGATTTCCGCCGGACGCCGTTCCAGGGCCGCCAGGACGCCCTATGGAATCACAGGAGCCCGCCCGGCGGCAATCGGCGGGGCCTCCCTGTGATGGGTCAGTTTGGCGGTTTGGCTGTCATTCCGAGCCCTGCGCTTGCGCTCAGGACAGGCTCCGCGAGGAATCTTCGTGAGGCGCAACCCCCCCAGATTCCTCGGTCGCCCTTCTTTAGGGTGGCGGTGCCTGCCACCGCCAGGCGGCTCGCCGCCTGGGCGGGCTCCCTCGGAATGACAATCGTTTGTCCCCCGGTGTTGCCAGGACATGCCCGCCCGCGTAGTGTGAGCTCCGCCCTTGGACGCGGATTGGCGGAGGAGAAACGCATGAACTACCACGGGCTGGCGGAGCGCGCCCTGGCGGGCGGGCGCCCGGCGCGGGAGGAGGGGAGGGCCGTCCTGGCCTCGCCGGACGAGGACCTGCTGGCCCTGCTCGACGCGGCCTTCCGGGTGCGTCGCCGCCATTTCGGCAAGGCCGTCCAGATCCACTACCTCATCAACGCCAAGAGCGGCCTCTGCCCCGAGGACTGCGCCTACTGCTCCCAGTCCGCCGTCTCGGACGCCGAGATCCCCCGCTACGGCCTGGTGGACGACGAGGCCCTGATCGAGGGAGCGGCGCGGGCGGCGGAGGCGGGGTCCCTGCGCTACTGCATCGTCATCAGCGGGCGGGGCCCGACGGATGCCGAGATCGGCCGCCTGTGCTCCGTCGTGGGGCGCATCAAGGAGCGGCACGGCCTCTCCATCTGCTGCTCCCTGGGCCTCCTGGACGGGACCAAGGCCCGGCGCCTGAAGGAGGCGGGGGTGGACCGCCTCAACCACAACCTGAACACGAGCCAGCGCTTCTACGGGCACATCTGCTCGACCCACACCTACGGGGACCGGCTGGAGACCCTCTCGGCGGGGCGCTCGGCGGGCCTGGAGCTCTGCTCGGGCGTCATCTTCGGCCAGGGGGAAGGGGAGGAGGACGTGCTCGACGTCTGCGAGGCCCTCCGCTCCCTCGGGCCCGAGTCCATCCCCGTCAACTTCCTGCACCCCATCCCGGGCACCCCGCTGGAGCGCTTGGCCCATCTCGGGCCCCGCCGCTGCCTCAGGCTCCTCTGCCTGATGCGCTTCTACAACCCCGCCGCGGAGATCCGGGTGGCCGGCGGCCGGGAGGTGCAGCTCCGCGACCTCCAGCCCCTCGCCCTTTACCCGGCCAACTCCATCTTCGTCGAGGGCTACCTCACCACCCCCGGCCAGGGCGCCGCCGCGGCCCGCCGCATGATCGAGGACATGGGGTTCGAGGTGGAGGAGAGGAGCGAGGCGCGGGCGCCCGCTCCGGAGACGAGGGCAGGCGCCGCTCAGTCCTTGTAGTCGTCCCGCACCTCCGGGCCCGCCATGGCCACCCCGATGGGGGTGAGGCGGTGGAGGATCCGCAGGCTGTCGGCATGGTGGGCGAGGACCTCGCCGAGCCTCTTGTAGGCCTGGGGCGCCTCGTCGGTGTCGGCGCCCCGCAGCACGATGCCCCGCTCCTTCACGTAGGCGTTCATCTGCTGGCGGGTGATCTGCCCGCCGGTGCGGTGGAGCTTGCCCCCGCGCCAGCGCTTCTTGCCGGCCGCCTGGGTGCGGCTCATGACCCGGCCCGCCCCGTGGACGGTGGAGCGGATGAGCTTGCGCGCGGCGGGGGTGTCCACCCCCTCGGCGATGACGGCCAGGTCCCCCATGCTCCCCCCGATGAAGCACTTCTGCCCGGGCCAGGCGGGGGTCGCCCCCTTGCGCACCACGAGGAGCTTCTCGCCCCCGTGCTCCTCTTTCCAGGCGAAGTTGTGGTGGTTGTGGATCTCCTCCATGGCCCGCGCGCCCAGGATGTCGAGCACGCGCCGGCAGACGTAGTCGCGCCCGGCGTAGGCGTAGCGGCCGGCGAGCTGCATGGAGGCGTAGTAGTCCTGCCCGAGGGGGGAGTCGAGGGAGAGGACGGTGGCCCGGGCGTGCATGTCCTCCCCGCCGGGCCGGGCGGAGAAGCTCTTGTTGCGGGCCAGGTTGAGGAAGCCGCTGGCGGTCTTGTGCCCGAAGCCGCGCGAGCCGAAGTGGACGCCGATCCAGACCCAGCCCGTCTCGTCCTCGAAGAGGTCCACGTAGTGGTTCCCCGCGCCGATGGTCCCGAGCTGGCAGGCGGCGAGATCCTTGAGCTCCCGGAGGACTTTCACGTCTTTCCAGGTGGGGTCCTCGAAGAGGGCGTGGTCCACGGGGACGGGGTTCCGCCGCCCCATCCCGAACTCGAGGGTGCGGTAGATGGTTTCCATGATGCGGGGGAGGTCGGGGCGGATCTCGTCCGCGCGCAGGTCCGTGCGGACGGCCTTGTTGCCGCAGGCGATGTCGTAGCCCACCCCGCTGGGGCTGATGGCGTTCCGGTAGGCGACAACGCCGCCGATGGGCATGGAGTAGCCCAGGTGGTGGTCCGCGCAGAGGACGCCTGCGGCGGCCTCCTCGTCCGCGAGGCAGATCCGAATCTGGCGCAGGGCACCCTCGTCGACGGGAACGCCCCTGATTTCCAAGGGTTTTTCCATAGAACGCCCCTTCCGATGTTACTTTAGAGAAAAATTCATAAAAGGAATTTCTCTCATGAAGTTCATGATCTTGCGGCTTCGGAGCGGCATTTCGGCGGGCATCTTATGGGTTCCGCCTGATGGCGAAACCCGTTCTTCCCCCACAAGATATGCCGCGCGGCCGACTTTTGCACCCCCCAGAGGCCATCGGGCCCCCGGGGGGCCGGTTGCGGGGCCAGGGGCTCTTTGATAAGAAAACCTAATCCACTCAGCCGGTTCCATGCTCCCGCGGAGGACCATGCCATGCCGACGGCCGAAAGGGCGATCCGGGTGAAGCTCTCCCACGTGGGCATCTACGTGCGGGACATGGAGAAGTCGCTCCGCTGGTACCAGGAGATCCTCGGCCTCAGGCTCTCGGACTACCTCCCGGCCGGGAGCACCCAGGAACCCGCCGCCCCGCACGGCATCTGCTGGCTGCGCTACGACGACCTCCACCACGAGGTGGTGCTCATCCAGCTCCCCCCCGAGGCGCTGAAGGAGGACGGGGCGGGGCGGCCGACCAACCTCCAGCAGGTCGCCTTCCGGCTGCCCGCGGAGTCGGACGTCCAGGCGGCCTACGAGCGGTTCCGGGCGGCCGGGGTGAGCATCGTGACCCCCCCGCGGCGCCAGCGGGTGAGCGGAGGGCTCCAGTTCTATTTCGCGGACCCGGATGGGAACAAGATCGAGCTCTTCAGCTCCACGAACCGCCTTCCGTACTGAGGCAGGAGGCCTTCTCATGGTGAAGGTGGATTCGCTCTCCCACGTCGGGCTCTGGGTCAGGGACCTCGGCCGCTCCGTCCGCTGGTACGAGGAGATGCTCGGCTTCGTCCTGACCGACAGGCTGGGCCCCCTCGTCCAGCTCCCCCCGGAGCGGGCGGGGGAGCCCTTCACGAACGCCGGCAAGGGGGCCCTCCAGCAGATGGCATTCGAGGCCGAAAGCCTCGATGCCCTGCATGCCGCCCACGAGTTCCTGGCCCGGAAGGGGGTCAAAATCCTCCTCCCGCCCATGCGCCAGAAGCAGAGCCCGGGATGGAAGTTCTATTTCGCCGACCCGGACGGCAACAAGCTCGAGATCTACACCGGCATGAAGCGGGTCGCCCCGGACTACGGCCGCCACTACGGCAAATGGCCCGAGGGAGCGGCCTAGCCCCGCCGGGGCCGTTTCGGCCAATTTTCGGCAAACCACGGTCTTCTCTCCCTCCCGAACGTATTTTTATGGGGTCTTTTTCCATCAATTCCCGTTACTTCGCGAGACGGCCCCCGCGCCAAGACGCGGCTCCCGGGCCTCGCCCCCGGAGAAGAACCCCAGGCGGAGCATTCCCGGCGGCCCCTGGACAAGGGGCCCCGGCAAGGCAAGATAACCCGAGGCGGGGGATGGGCCGCCACCGCAATTTCGTGCACTTTCGTGCAGGGGGCCCCAAAGGCATCGGAAACGGCGCGGCCGCCCGGGAAGGGCGGCAGAGGTGGCCGGGCATGTGCGCCTGGAGGCCCGCGCGCGAGGGAAACGGCCCCTCCACGTTATTTTACATAATATATCTTATCATGGTTTCGTGGATTTGGCCGGATTGGCGGGGGCGGACGCGGCGGGCTTGCCGAAGCTGCCCCCCGCGCCCCGGCTGCGCTGGTGTGACCCCGATCTCCCGGATGCCTGTTCTCCTCCGCCGTCCCTGAATCTTTTCCCGGCCTGCCTGTTTCCAAGGGTGCGAGGGAAGCTTCTCCCCGGGCCGCCGATAAGAGGAAGATGGCCATGAAAAAAATGCTTCTGTCGCTTCTCGTCGCCGTTTCTCTCGTGAGCGCCCCGTCGCTTTCTGCCGCCCAACCGGGGGACGCCTCCCCGGCGAAGGCGGAGGACGTGGCCTATGATGCGCTCATTGCCCGCCCCGCCGCCTGGTTCTACCTCGCCACGGGCGTCACGATGTATGTGCCGGCCGCGGTTGTCACCTTCATTGCCGGCAGGGACACACGTTTGCTCACGGAGGAGCTCGTGAACAAACGCTACCGCTACGCCGCCGAAAGACCTTGGGGGCGGTTCTAGAAGTCTCCAGAGAATATCGAGGCGAGTTCCCCTCCGCCTGCCGCCTGGCGGCCCAAGGAGATAGTTCCATGCTGATCGAAACCGAGGGACGTGAAGGACGGACCCCGCTCCGGGCAGGAACTTCCCGGCCGGTTGGGGCCAGTGACATCGCCATCCGAGCCGCGAGCTCCGGCTTTCAGGTGGAGATCCAGGGCTTGGGAACGATTTATCTCTCGAATGAGGAACTGTTCTCCCTCGCATCGGTCGTGGGAGTATGGGTATTCATGCGTGGGGAGGGCCCCGCGGGCATCCTGCCCGCCCGGATAGGCCTCCGGACAGGGAAATCTATCGCGCCGGAGGAACGGTACGGGCTGAGCACCGGGCGGTGAGCCATGAGGCCCGCCGCCGCGATGGTGAAGCGCCTTCCCCGATGGGCTCGTGCGGCCTTCGGAGGCAGGGGCCCGGTATGGCTGGGTTTCATCTGCCTCCTGCATCTCTCGTTCCTGGGGTATAGTTTTTTCCCCCTGGCCGCGCGCAATTGGCGATCGCTGATGTGGATCGCGGCGCCGCTGGGGACGCTCCTCATTTACACCCTGTATTTCTCCTCCTTGTCGTTCTTGGTGCGTGTTCTGCTCCCTTTGTACGCACGCCATGGGAGGAACGGTTTTTCTCAAGATGCCCCGGAGTGGGGCCGGCCACTTCTAGGAAAGCCTGTCGAGGAGCGGGTTCGAGTGGCGCGCCTTATTTCGCCGGTTTTCGTGGTGGGGCGGGCGCCGCTGCGGCGGATGATGTGAGGCGGTTCATTCGCTCCCGGTAGAGCTCGTTCAGGAACGGGCTCTGGGGGAACTTCTGGCTGAATTCCTCAAGGGTCCGGGCAGCCTCCTTCAGGTTCCCCGCCTTCTCCTGGCAGCCCGCGATGGAGAGATAGAGGTCTTCCTGGCTGATGAGGCTGCCCCGGTCCAGGACCTCCCGCCAGACGGCCACGGCCTCCGGGCACTTGCCCTGGGCCTCAAGGACGGCGGCCTGGCCGCGCTGGGCCAGCTCCCGGTCCATGGCGCTGGCGGCCCCGCCGGCCAGGACGATGCGGTACTCCTGCTCGGCGGCCGGAAGCTCGCCCCGCTCGCGGAGCTTCGCGGCCAGCTCGAGCCGGGCCTGGATGCCCGCCCGGGTCTTGGGGTACGCCATGGCCGTGCGGCGCAGGGCCTCGATCTCCTCGGGCCCCTTGGCGTCCTGGGCGAGCATGTAGGAGAGCGCGGCCTTCTCGTGGGACTTGGCGGACCAGTAGCCGTAGGCCCAGAAACCCGCCGCGATGAGGACGGCGGCGCCGGCGCCGGCGGCGACGTGCTTGCCGTGGGACTGGAGCCAGGTCAGGCTCTCGGCGCCGTAGGTCTGGAAGGTGTCGGGCTGCTTGATTTCCTTGCGGACGTTTCTCGCCATGGACTCCACGACCTCGGTTGGTATTTTCACTTGTCATTCTGAATGGAGCGAAGCGACGTGAAGAATCTGCTTCTTGTTTGCGAGATTCTTCGTTGCGCTTGGAATGATCCCTAAGGCAAAAGCAGATTCCTCGCTGCGCTCGGAATGACACCTTGCGGGGCGCCGTTGGATCGCTCCCGCGCCCCCACAATGGCGCCTGAGTTGTAGCCGGGATTCCCGCGCCCGTCAAAGCCCCGGCGGCCTCAGCGGCCGTCCAGGATGTCGAGTATCGCCTGGAGCTCCCTGCGTAGCGCGGCGACGTCGATCGAGGGTCCGGGCGGCTCGGGATGTGCCGCCTCCCCGTTCGACTCCGCCTCGGGCTCGAAGGGGAGCGAGAGGGGGGGGTCGGCGGAAGGCTTCGCGGGGAGCTTCATCCGGGCCGTATCGCCCCTCCCCCCGCGCAGGCGCTGAAGCTGCTTCTTCGCGCCTGCGATGGTGAAGTTCTCCTCGTAGAGGAGTTTCTTGATGGCGAAGATGAGCTCCACGTCCTTGCGCCGGTATATGCGCTGGCCCGATTCGCCCTTCGCCGGGCGCAACATCTTGAACTCGCTCTCCCAATAGCGGAGCACGTGAGGTTTCGTCCCCGTCAGCTCGGCCACTTCGCCGATCTTGAAGAAGAGCTTGTCGGGGATCTGCGACTCCGTCGCGGCCTCGGCCATTGTCTCCTTCCCCCTACCGCCTGGGCTCGGCCACCACGAAGACGCCCTGGAAGCCGGCGCCCACGACGCGCGCGCGCGCGGCGAGCGCCTCCTGGCGGGTGGCGAAGCTGCCCGTGCGGACGGCCCGCAGGCCGGATCCGGCCCGCGGCGCGCCGGGCCGCCGGGCGAGCTCGCCCCGGAAGCCCGCGTCCTCGGCGCGGTCCAGCATCTGGGCCGCGTCCTCGAGATCCCGGAATGAGCCCGCCGCGACGCGCCAGCGCCCGCCGGACTCATAGATGGTCGTCCTCAGGTTCTTTCCCTGGGCTTTGCCGGCCAGGTTCTCGGCCTCATCACGCGAGGCAAAAGAGCCGAGAAAAACCTCGTTCATCGGGCCGCCGGCCCCTCCCCCTCCGCCCGAGACGCGGGCCTCCAGGCCCTTCTCGCGGAGCCGGCTCACGAAGCTCTGCACGCAGCGGTCGGTCCGGCAGGTGGCTACCTGGATGCTGTACGCGCGCGGCCCCGAGGGCTCGGCGCGGCGCGCCTGCCTCTCCCGGGAGGGGCTGGGGCGCGGGGCGGCGGGAGGGCCCGCCTTCGCTCCACCGTTCTGAGGCGGCGCCTGGGCCATCCGGGGGGCGGGCTTCTCGGGGGCGGGCTTGGCCGCCGCCTGGGGGGGGGCAACCTCCCGCGCGGGTTTCCCGTCGGCCGGCATCGCAGGGGGCTTGGCCTGGGCCATCTGCTGGGGAGGCGCCGCCGGCGGCTTGGGGGCCGCGGGGGGCTCCGGCTTGGCCGTCTCTTTCTTCGGGGCCTCGGCCTTCGGAGCCCCCGCCTGGGGAGGCGCCGCGGGCTTGGCGCCCGCCGGGGGCACGCTCGCCGCGGCCGCGGGGGGCTTCTCGCCTTCTTTTCCGGCCTCGCCCGGCTTGGGCGCGGCCTTCCCCTGCTGCTCGGCCTGGACCTGCTCGAGGATGGCGAGCGCCTGCTTGCGTTGTTCGGCCTCGGCCCTCAGCTGGGCGAGCCGCTGCTTGCGGAGGTCCTCGAGCTTCTTCTGGGCCTCCAGACGATCCGCCTCGCGCTTCTTGGAGGGGATCCACCAGAAGGTGTAGCCCGCCCATCCGCCCCCGCCGAGCAGGGCCACGGCGGCCACGCCGATGATGATGTAGCGGATGAGGCCTCCCCCTCCGCCGGCGCGGCGCGGCGGGCGCGCGGCCTCCCCACCCTCCTCGTCGGGTTCCCGTTCCTCACCGTCTTCGTCGAGCAGGTTCACACCCTTCTTGGCCATGTCGCTTCCCTTATCTTCGGGCTGCTATTCGTCGCTGGACTGCGGGGCCCCCGCCGCGGCGATGACTTTTTCGGCGATCTGTCCAGGCACTTCCTCGTAGTGGGAGAACTCCATCGTGAAGTCCCCCCGGTCGGCCGTCATGGAGCGCAGGGCCGGGGCGTAGTTGAGCACCTCGGCCATCGGCACCTGCGCCTTTATGGCCTGCTTGCCCCCGGCGCCGGGAATCATCCCGAGCACCCGGCCCCGGCGGGAGTTGAGGTCGCCGATGATGTCGCCCATGTACTCGTCGGGCACGGTGACCTCGATGTTCATGATGGGCTCGAGCAGGGTGGGCTTGCATTCGAGCATGCCCTTCTTGAAGCCCATCGAGCCGGCGATCTTGAAGGCCATCTCGGAGCTGTCCACGGTGTGGTAGCTGCCGTCGTAGAGGGTGATGCGCAGGTCGGTCACGGGGTAGCCCGCGAGCGAGCCGTTCTCCATGGCCTCGACGATGCCCTTCTCGACGGCGGGGATGTAGGTGCGGGGGATGGACCCGCCCACGATTTTGTCCACGAACTCGAAGCCCTTGCCGCGCGGCAGGGGCTCGATCTCCAGCCATGTGTCGCCGAACTGCCCGCGCCCGCCGGTCTGCTTCTTGTAGCGGCCTTGCACCTTGGTGCGCCCCTTGATGGTTTCCTTGTAGGGAACGCGCGGGGTGCGCATCTCGACCTCGACGCCGTACTTGCGCTTGATGCGCTCGATGGCGACCTCGATGTGCAGGACGCCCAGTCCTGAGAGGAGGAGCTCCTTGGTCTGCGGGTCGCGGCTCACCTGGAGGACGGGGTCCTCCTCGCGGATGCGGCTGAAGGCGGTGCTGAGCTTCTCCTCGTCCCCCTTGGACTTGGGGGCGACCGCGTAGGAGATGGAGGGCGACGGGAACTTGATGGGCGCGAGTTTGAGCGGCGATTTCTCGTCGCAGAGGGTGTCGCCCGTGCGCGTCACCTTGAGCTTGGCCACGGCGGCGATGTCGCCGGGCACCAGTTTGTCCGTCACCGGTTTCTGGCCCTTGCCTTGGATGAAGAGGAGGCCGCCGATGCGCTCCTTCTCGCCTTGGGCCGCGTTCAGCACGGCCGCATCCGGGGCGAGAGTGCCCGACATGACCCGAAAGTAGTTGAGCTTGCCGGCGAAGGGGTCCACCACCGTCTTGAACACGAGAGCGCAGAAGGGCCCGTCCGAATCGGCCTTGAGGGAGAGCTTCTGGTCCTCGGGGCCCTCCGCCTCGGCGGGCCGGCGCTCGGCCGGCGAGGCGCCGAGCATGACCAGGGCGTTCAGCAGGGCGTCCGTGCCGATGTTCTTCATGCCGCAGCCGCAGAAGACGGGGATGAAGGCCCCTTCCAGGATGCCTTTCCGCAGGCCCTTCACGATCTCCTCGGGGGCGAGCTCGCCTCCCTCGAGGTACTTCTCGATGAGGGACTCGTCCGCCTCGGCCGCGCATTCGATGAGCTTGCCCCGGTGCTCCTCGTAGGCGGCCTTGAGGTCGGCGGGGATGGGCTCCTCCGTCCCCTTCCCGTTCCCGTCGGGGGCGTAGGTGTAGGCCTTGCCGGCGAGGAGGTCCACGATGCCCTTGAAATCCTCCCCGCCGCCGATGGGCAGGTGCACCAGGGCGAAGCGCTTCTCGAGGGAGCTCGACGCCGCCTCGACGGCGCGGAAGATGTCGGCCTGGGGATGGTCCATGTGGTTGACGTAGAGGAAGCGGGGGATCCCCTCCGCCTGGGTCCACTCGAAGACCTTCTCGGTCATGACCTTCAGCTCGGAGTGCCCCCGGATGACGATGAGTGCGTTATCCATGGCCCGGATGGCGGCCACCGTGTCCGCGATGAAATTGGAGTAGCCGGGGGTATCGATGAGGTTGACGCGGTGCTTGTCCCAGTCCGCGAAGGCCACCGCGGAGGCGATGGAGGAGGAGCGCTTCACCTCCTCGGGCTCGGAGTCCAGGATGGTCGATCCGGCGTCCACTTTGCCGAGGCGGTCGGTCGAGCCAGAGGTGAAGAGGCAAGCCTCGGCGAGCGACGTTTTTCCGTTGCCGCCTTCACCCAAGAGTCCCACGTTGCGAATCCTGGCGATTTCGTGCGCAGCCATAGACCCAAACCCCCTCCCCGTTCTTGGATGACGCCGATGAAAACCTCCCGATGAATGCCGAAAAGGAATCGCCCGAGGGGCCGGAATTCTTAAAGCGATTTGGAAGAGGGTGCCACGGAAGGCTTGATTTGTCAATTGAATTGGGAAACTTGAAGTAAAATCTTTAAAGCGGATTCTTAGGTTTGGGCAAGCTCCTTTGTCTAGGGTTTTCCGTCCTTTTTCCTTCCCTTCCCTCTCCGCCGCGGCGCGGCCTTCTCCCGCCGGGAGCGGAAGCTCACCCGGATGGGCGTCCCCTCGAAATCGAAGGCCTCTCTCAGGCGGTTCTCGATGTAGCGGCCGTACTGGACGGTGGGGATGGTGGAGACCTGGCTGGTGAAGAGGACGACGTGGGGGGGCGCCACCGAGGCCTGGGTGGCGTAGAGGAACTTGGGCCGCTTGCCCCCCTTCCCCGAGGGGGCCGGGTGGGCCTGGGTCCACTCCCGCACCCGCTGATTGAGGGCCGCGGTGGGCACCCGGCGCCGGTGGGCCGCGCCGAGGCGCCCGATGAGGTCGAACACCCGCTCGCAGCGCTGGCCCGTCAGGGCCGAGACGGAGAGGATGGGGGCGAAGTCCACGTGGACGAGACGGTCCCGGATGTCCTGGGCGGTTTCGTCGAAGGTCCGGGAGTCCTTCTCCACCAGGTCCCACTTGTTGAGGAGGATGGCGCAGGCCTTGCCCGAGTCCACGATATGGCGGGCAATCTGGGCGTCCATCGAGGTGGCGCCCTCGGCCGCGTCCAGGAGGAGGATGACGGCGTCGGCCCGCTCGATGCTCCGGTAGGCCAGGATCATGCTCACCGCCTCGATTTTCAGGTCCCCGATCTTCCCCCGGCGCCGGATGCCGGCCGTGTCGATGAAGCGGTAGAGCGCGTCCCCCCGCCGGCAGAGGGTGTCGATGGGATCCCGGGTGGTCCCCGGCACCGGGCTCACCAGGGTGCGCTCCTCCCCCAACAGGCGGTTGATGAAGGAGGATTTCCCCACGTTGGGCCGCCCCACCACCGCCACCCGGATCTCCCCCGCCCCGGCCGCCTCCTCCTCCGGGGCCTCGGGCGGGAGCCGGGCCAGGACCGCCTCGACCATCTCGGGGACGCCCGTGCCGTGTTCGGCCGAAACCGGGAGCGGCTCTCCCAGTCCCAGGCGGTAGAAGTCCCAGGCCGCCTCCCGGGAGCGCGCGGCGTCGGCTTTGTTCAGCACAAGGAGGACGGGCCTGCCCGCCTCCCGGACCATTTGGGCGATCTGGACGTCCCCCGGCAGGAGGCCCTCGATGCCGTCCACGAGGAAGAGGACCACGTCCCCCTCCTCGATGGCCGAGCGTGCCTGGCGCTCGATGAGGGGGTCGAAGGGGTCGTCTTCCTTCCCGCTGGCCATGCCCCCCGTGTCCACCGCGAGGAAGGCCCGGTCCTCCCACTCCGCCCGGCCGTAGTGGCGGTCGCGGGTGACGCCCGGCTCCGGCCGCACGATGGCCTCCCGGCGTCTCACCAGCCGGTTGAAGAGGGTGGATTTCCCGACGTTGGGCCGGCCGACGATGACGAGGGTGGGGAGCGGCATGGCCTTGTCCAGCGAGCGGCTAGCGGGAGGCGGCGGCGCGGGCCGGACGCCCGGCCCCCGGCCCGGCGGTGCGGACGGGCCCTGCCACGAAGCGTACCACGCCCTCGGCGATCCCCTGAGCGATAGAGTCCCTGAAGGAGGGCTGGAGGCTCCGGCGGGCCTCGGCCGGGTTCGAGATGAAGCCCACCTCGATGAGGATGCTCGGCATCCGCGCCCCCAGCAGGACGTAGAAGGGCCCGCGCTTCACCCCCAGATCGTTTATGCCGCGGTACCGCCGCCCCACCTGCCCCAGGAGGGAGCGGTGAACATCCTCGGCCAGCTCCCGGGACTCGTTCACCTTGGAGCGCAGCATGAGGTCGTAGAGGATCTTCTGGAGGTCGGTCATCTCGGCCAGGGAGACATCGTTCTCGCGGGCCGCGATCTCGAGCGCCCGGTCGGATGAGGCCTCGCTCAGGAGGTAGGTTTCGATGCCGTTGGTGCCGCGCAGGGGCGAGCTGTTCGCGTGAATGGAGATGAAGATGTCCGCGTCGCGGTCGTTCGCCATGGCCGTCCGCCGGTCCAGGGGGATGTAGCTGTCTCCCGCCCGGGTGAGGATGACTTCGTTTCCGGGCAGGGCCCGCCGGAGCGCCCGGGCGGCGCGCTGGGCGAGGTCCAGCACGAAGTTCTTCTCCACGAGGCCGTAGAGCCCAAGGGTGCCCGGGTCCTTCCCGCCGTGCCCGGGGTCCAGCATGATGCGGCCCGTCCCGCCCCGGAAGCGCTCGGCGATGCTCATCTCCTGGCGCCTCCGGGGGGCGGCGGGCGCCCGCGGAGCCGGCGGGAGCGGCGCCCTCGCCTCGGCGGGCGGGGGGGCGGCGGGCCTCTGGAGGGGCGGCGCGGGCGCCGGGGGCACGACGCCCGCGGCCGGAGGAGGCGGGGGCGCGATGCCGCCCCGGAGCTCCACCACGATGCGGTGGGGGTTGGGCAGGGAGAACACCCGCGCCTGGATCTCCCCCTCGCCGAGGTCCACCACCATGCGGAGGGTCTGGCGGTCGGGGCGGCCGAAGCGCACCCCGCGCACCAGGCGCGCCCCGGCCGCGTCCGCGGGGAGGGGCGCCCGGGGGCTCAGGCGCCCGGCGGGGATGTCCAGGTAGAGCCGGGGCGGCCTGGCCAGCCGCCCGTGCTGGAAGCTGAACGTCTCGCGGTCGAGAAGGAGGGTGAGCCGGGCGTAGCCCTCGGTGACGAAGGAGCGCACGGCGGTGACGCTGGGGCCCGGCCGGGCCGCCCCCGCGGGGGAGATGGCCCCCAGCACGGCCAGGACGGCTCCCAGAAGGAGGCACCCCGCCCGCCCGACCACACACCACCCCCCTGCCCTGCCCTTCCCGGCGCAGGACGAAGGCATCCCGGCCCCTGCCATGGCGTCGGCCTCCCGCTGGGCGGAGGGAGTTGGGGGCTCAGGTACCGTGCTGCCAACTCTTTAGATAGCGTTCCTGCTCCGGCGTCAAGATGTCGATTTCGACGCCCATGCTCTTGAGCTTGAGGCGGGCGATCTCCGCGTCGGTCTCGGGCGGGACGGAATAGACCTTTTTCTCCAGGTTCTTGCCGTTCTTTACCAGAAACTCGGCGGCCAGGGCCTGGTTGGCGAAGCTCATGTCCATGACGCTGCTGGGGTGGCCCTCGGCGGTGGCCAGGTTGACGAGGCGGCCGCCGCCGATGACGACGATGCGCCGTCCGTCCGTCATGGCGTACTCGTCCACGAGGGGCCGGATCTCGCGCTTGGACTTGGCCGTCTTCTCGATCCCGGCCACGTCCACCTCGACGTCAAAGTGGCCCGAGTTCGAGATGATGGCGCCGTCCTTCATGAGCTTGACGTGCTCGAGCCGCACCACGCTCGTGTCTCCCGTCACGGTGCAGAAGAAATCGCCGATCTTCGCGGCCTCGGCCATGGGCATGACCCGGTAGCCGTCCATGAGGGCCTCGAGCGCCCGAAGGGGATCCACCTCGGTGACGACGACGTTCGCGCCCATCCCCCGGGCCCGGCTGGCCAGGCCCTTCCCGCACCAGCCGTAGCCGGAAACGACGAAGACGGAGCCCGCGAGGAGGCGGTTCGTGGCCCGGATGATGCCGTCGATGGTGCTCTGGCCGGTGCCGTAGCGGTTGTCGAAGAAGTGCTTGGTGTTCGCGTCGTTGACCGCGATGACGGGAAAGCGCAGCACCCCCTCCTCCGCCATGGCCCGCAGCCGGATGACGCCGGTGGTCGTCTCCTCGGTGCTCCCCACGATACCGGGGATAAGGTCGGCGCGCTTGGTCAGGATCTCGGTGACGAGGTCGGCCCCGTCGTCCATCGTGATGTGGGGCTTGCTGTCGAGCACGGCGCGCAGATGCTTGTAGTACGTGTCGCGGTCCTCGCCCTTGATGGCGAAGACGGGGATGTTCTCGTTCACCACCAGGGAGGCGGCCAGGTCGTCCTGGGTGGAGAGGGGGTTCGAGGCGCAGAGCGTCACCTCGGCGCCCCCGGCCACCAGGGTCTTCATCAGCATTCCGGTTTCGGTCGTGACGTGGAGGCAGGCCCCGATGCGGATGCCCTTGAGGGGCTTTTCCTTCTCGAAGCGCCGCCGGATCAGGTCGAGGACCTGCATGCTCCGGGCGGCCCATTCCATGCGCAGTGCGCCCCCCCCGGCCAGGTTGCGGTCTTTGACGTCGAAATTCATTGTCTCTCCGTCGATGCGCTCGAATGTGCGGGCGGTTGAATGGATGCTCAGGCCCCGGCCGCCGTCTTCAGGTCCTTGACCTTGTCCGTCTTCTCCCAGGAGAAATCGGGCAGCTCGCGGCCGAAGTGGCCGTAGGCCGCGGTCTTCTTGTAGATCGGACGCCGGAGATTGAGGCCCTCGATGATCTCCCGGGGCTTGAGGCCGAACACCTCACGCACGGCCTTGGCGATCTTCTTCTCGTCCGCCTTGCCCGTGCCGAACGTTTCCACGAGGACCGAGACGGGGTCGGCCACCCCGATGGCGTAGGCGAGCTGCACCTCGGCCTTCTCGGCCAGGCCGGCCGCCACGATGTTCTTGGCGATGTAGCGGGCCATGTAGGCGGCCGAGCGGTCCACCTTCGTCGGGTCCTTGCCCGAGAAGGCCCCGCCGCCGTGGCGGCTGTAGCCCCCGTAGGTGTCCACGATGATCTTCCGGCCGGTGAGCCCGGTGTCGCCCATGGGTCCGCCGGTGACGAAGCGGCCCGTCGGGTTCACGTAGAAGGTCGTGCTCCTGGTGATCATCCCGCCGGGCACGGTGGGGAGGACGATATGCTTGATGATGTCCTCGCGGATCTGCTCGAGGTCCACCTCCGGGGCGTGCTGGGCCGAGATGACGACGTTCTCGATGGCGACGGGCCTGCCCTTCTCGTAGCGCACCGAAACCTGGCTCTTGCTGTCGGGCCGGAGATAGGGGAGCGTGCCGTTCCGGCGCATCTGGGAGGCCTGCTCCACCAGCCTGTGGGCCAGCATGATGGGCAGGGGCATGAGCTCCTTCGTCTCATTGCAGGCGAAGCCGAACATCATACCCTGATCGCCCGCCCCCTGCTCCCTGAAGAGCCCCTCGCCCTCCGTCACGCCCTGCGAGATGTCGGGCGACTGCCGGTTCAGCGCCGTGACGACGGCGCAGGTGTTGCAGTCGAATCCGTAGGCCGCGTTGTCGTAGCCGATCTCGCGGATGGTGTCGCGGGCGATGTCGCGGGCCTCGTAGCGGGCTGTCGTGGTGATCTCGCCGGCCACGAAGATGATGCCCGTCGTGATAAGGCACTCGCACGCCACGCGCCCATTGGGGTCTTGGCTGAAGATCGCGTCCAGCACGGCGTCGCTCACCTGGTCGCAGATCTTGTCGGGGTGTCCTTCCGAGACGGACTCCGAGGTGAAGATGAAGTCAGCCGCGGCGTGGTTGGAGCTCATCACTTCCTCCCGATGGGTGTAGGTTCAAACCGCCGGCCGGACGGCGGGGTTGCCCCGGCCCGATCCGCGCCGCTTTCCGCTCATCACCGCCCGGACCTCCTGGGCGGACCCGCATTCCCGCATGGCCGCCGCCAGCTCTTCCGCCTGGGCGAGCGTGGAGCGGCCGATGGCCCGCCGGACGGCCGGGACCTTGGACAGGGCCATGCTCAGGCTCCTGAAGCCGAGGCCCACGAGGTATAGCGCACTCTTGGGGTCTCCCGCCAGTTCCCCGCAGACGGCGGCGGGGATGTCGCGCTCCCGGGCCGCCTGGGCCACCCCGTGGAGGAGGCGGATGACGGCCGGATGGAGGGGTTCGTAGCGCTCCGCCACCCCCTTGTTGGCGCGGTCGACGGCCAGGGTGTACTGGGTGAGATCGTTGGTGCCGACGGCCAGAAAATCCGCATGGCGGGCCAAATGGTCGGCGCAGAGGGCGGCGGCGGGAGTTTCGATCAGGATGCCTTGCCGGATGGCTTCGTTGAAGGGCTTGCCCTCCTCCCGGAGTCCCGCCTTGACTTCCTCGAGGACGGCCTGGACCTCGCGCACCTCTTCCATGGAGGAAATCATCGGATACATGAACGCCAAGTCCCCCTCGGACGATGCCCGCAGGATGGCCCGGAGCTGGCGCTTGAAGAGGGCGGGATATTCGAGGCTGAAGCGGATGCCCCGCACCCCCAGGGCCGGATTCTTCTCCGTCTCCCCGCGCTTGTCCGGGGGGAACCCCAGCGGAAAGCCCCGGTCGCCGCCCAGGTCCATGGTGCGGATGATCGCCGTGTTCGGCTGGGCGACCCGCGCCACGCGCAGGTAGCAGTGGTACTGTTCCTCCTCGCTCGGCAGGTCGCGCCGGTTGAAATAGAGCCACTCGCTCCGGTAGAGGCCCACCCCGTCCGTCCCGGCGAGCGGCAGGATGTCCAGCTCCTGGTTGTTGGCGATGTTGGCCAGGATGGTTACCCGCACGCCGTCCCGGGTGGCCGCGGGCCGCGGGAGGTAGACCTTCTGCTCCTCCAGGGCCTCCTGCAGGGCCTCCTGCGCGGAGCTCAGGCGGCTCTCGTAGACCGCCGCCTCCTCCTCCGCCGGATTGAGGAGCACGGCCCCTGCCCTCCCGTCCACGAGCAGGCGGTCGCCGGTGGAGATTCGCCGGGTCGCGTCCCCGGCGCCCACCACCGCGGGGATGCCCAGCGCCTGGGCCATGATGGCGGTGTGGGAGGTGTACCCGCCCAGGTCGGTGACGAAGCCGAGGATTTTCCCGCCCGAGAGCGCCGCGACATCGGCCGGGGTCAGATCGTGGGCGACCAGGATGGCCGGCTCGGCGGGCTCCCGGCCAGCCCCGGCGGCGCTTTCATCGAGGTGGCGGAGGATGCGCTCGCCCGCGTGGCCGATGTCCAGCCGCCGGTCCCGGAAGTAAGGGTCCTCCATCGACTCGAAGAACTTGGCGAAATGGTCGACGGCACCCTGAATGGCCCACTCGGCGTTCAGGCGCTCTTCCTGGATGCGCCGGCGCGCCTCCCCGATGAGCATCTCGTCCCTCAGGAGGAGGCGCCCCAGGTCCAGGATGTAGAGGTGGGAGGGCCCCAGCCGGTCGCTGGCCGCCTGGCGGATGGCCTCGATCTCTGCGGAAGCCGCCTCGATGGCCCGGGCCAGGCGGGCGATCTCCTCCTCCGCCCCCGCGGCGGGGACGGGCCGCAGCGCCCCCGGCGATGCGAGGGTTGAGGCCACCCAGGCCCGGCCGGTGACGATGCCCCCGGAGGCGCCGACGCCTTCGATGCGTTCCATCACTTCTCCTCGCCGAAGCGGTTGGCGACGAGTTCCGCGAGCCGGGCCACGGCGGCGTCGGCCGCCGGGCCCTCGGCCCGGATCCGGATGTCCGTCCCCTTGCGGGCGGCGAGCATCATGACGCCCATGATGCTCTTTCCGTCCACCTCTATGCCCTGGGAGGAGACGAAGATGTCGCAGTCGAAGGTGGTGGAGAGGCGGACGAAGGCCGCCGCCGCCCGGGCGTGGAGCCCCAGCTGATTGGAAATGGTGGCCGTCGTGGCGGGCATGCTAGCTCTCTTTGCGCTCCTGGGCCGGCTCGCGCTTGAGCGAGCGCAGCATCTCGCTCGGCTGCGCGAGGTTCTTCCGGCCGTATTCCACCAGGAAGCGGGCGGCCTCCTGGACCGTCTTCCCCTTGATGAAGGGGACCTTGAGGAGCATCGGGAGGTTGACGCCGGTGACCACCTCCACGTCCTGCCGGTTGAGCATGGCCAGCGCGGCGTTGGTCGGCGTCCCTCCCATCATGTCGGTCATCACGATGATGCCCTCGCCCGAGTCCACCTCCCGCACGGCGCGCTCGATCTCCTCGGTGAAGAAGGCGGGGTCACCGTCCGGGCGGAGGCATACGGCGCGCATCTGGGTCGCGCCGGAGAGGACGGACGAAGCCGTCTCGAGCATCGCCTCCGGGAGGCCGCCGTGTCCGACGATGACGAGGCCGATCATACGCCCTTCCCGCCCTCTCTGTCTCCCGCGGGATGCCGCAGGCTTTCCGTGGCGATTTGGGCGGTGAGGCTCCGGCTGAATTCCTCGGCCGAGAAGAAGCCCATCCGCTGGAGCAGGAGGTTCCGGGCGGCGACTTCGATGAGGGTGGGGATGTTCCGGCCGGGGGCCACCGGGATGCGGACCAGGGGGAGGTCCCGGCCGAGGATCTCGCGCATCTGGAGGTCGATCCCCAGGCGCTCGAAGGGGGTGTCCGGGCTCCACGGGACGAGCTCGACGAGCAGTTCGACGTTCTTCTCGTAGCGGATGGCCACCACGCCGAAGAGGTCCTTCAGGTTCAGGATGCCCAGGCCCCGCACCTCGATGTGGTGCTTGAGCAGGTCGGTGCTGCGGCCGACGAGATCGGGGCCGCGAAGCTGGATATCCACCACGTCGTCGGCCACCAGGCGGTGGCCCCGGGTGACGAGGTGGAGCGCGCACTCGCTTTTGCCGATCCCGCTCCGGCCCTGGATGAGGACCCCCACGCCGTACAGGTCCACCAGGACGCCGTGGAGGCGGGCGTGGGGCGAGAGATGATTCTCCAGGTAGGACTGGAGCCGGGGCAGCACCTCGCTCCCCGGCAGGGGCGAGCGCAGCAGGGGGAGGTGCTCCTGGTCCGCCACCTCCACCACGCGGGAGGGGATGTAGCCTCCCCCCATCGCCAGCACCGTGCACACCGGGAGGCGGAAGAAGCGGCTCACCGCCCGGTCCAGGGCCTCGGGGGCCATGCTGTTCAGGTAATGGATCTCGGTGTTGCCCCAGATCTGGACCCGGTCGGTGTGCAACTCCTCCAGGAAGCCGGCGAGCGGGAGCCCGTTTTTCTGGTAACGGGTGTGGCGGATGGCCCGGCCGAGCCCCGCCTTGCCGGCGAGAAGCTCGAGGCCCAGATCCTCGCGCAGGTCCTCGAGAAGCTGAGCGATCGAAAGCTGGCTCATGCCCGTCTCTTTCTCCCGAGCCCGCGGCATCGCGTCCGCGAAAGCTCCCGGGCTAGGTCCATCCAGCCTGCCGGAAAATTTAAATCACCATGTATTATGTGTTACAACAACAGGTTAGGACATGAAACTCAAAGTATCTCTTCATGTTGCCGCCTCGTGAATTCTCGTTGGATTCGGCGGTGGAGTCAACGGGAATTCTTCGGGGCGAAATGGCGCCTCCGGCCTGCGGACGCCAGTCTCATCTCCTTGCGGTATTTCGTCACGGTCCGGCGGGCAATCAGGACCTGCGCTTCACGGAGCTTTTCCACGATCTGCTGGTCGGTCAGAGGGTGGCCTTTGTCTTCGGCCTCCACGATCTTCTTGATTTTGTCCTTCACGGCGACCGAGGAGGCGCTGTTCCCGTCGGCGGATGCGAGGCCGCTGTGAAAGAAGTACTTGAAGGGGAAAACGCCCCGGGGCGTCTCCATGTACTTGCCCGTCGTCACCCGACTCACGGTGGACTCGTGCATCTCGATGTCCTCGGCCACGTCCCGCAGCACGAGGGGCCGGAGGTGGCTCACCCCATGGTCCAGGAAGTCGCGCTGGAAGGCGACGATGCTGCGCGACACCTTGAGAATGGTCTGGCGGCGCTGCTCGATGCTCTTGAGGAACCAGACCGCCGCCCGCACGCGCTCCTCGATGAACCGGCGGGCGTCGGTGGGGGTGCCCTCCCGGTCCCCGGCCATCTGGGTGTAGAAGTGGCTCAGGCGGAGGGGCGGGAGGCCGTCGTCGTTCAGCACGACGTCGTAGTCCTCGCCCCGCCGGATCACCGTCACGTCCGGGACGACCACCTCCACCCGCTGGTCCGAGAAGCGTTCGCCCGGCTTCGGGGTCAGCCGCCGGATGAGGCGCATGGCCTCCTGGATGTCCTCCGCCCCGACGCCCACCTGACGCGCCAGGCGGGCGTGGTGGCGCTCCTCCAGCATCTCCAGATGGTTCCGGACGAGCTCCTGGGCCAGCTCCAGGGCCTCGGGCCCCGGCACGCCGTTCCGCCCCAGGCCGCGGAGCTGCAGGAGCAGGCATTCGCGCAGGTCCCGGGCCGCCACCCCGGGCGGGTCGAACTCCTGGACGAGAGCGAGCGCCTTCTCTGCCTCCTGGGCCCCCAGGCCCTGCGAGGCCGCGAGCTCCTGCGGGTCCGCCTGGAGATACCCCGCCTCGTCCAGGTTTCCGATGATCTGTTCGGCCAGGCGGCGGATGGGAGCGGGCGCCTGGGTGACCTGGAGTTGCCACACCAGGTGCTCGTGCAGGGTCTCGGGCTGCGAGAGGGTCTGCTCGTAGGAGGGGAAATCCTCCCCGTCCGGGGCCGGCCCTGCCTGGCTCCGGAGCCCGTAGTCGTCCTGGACGATGTTCTCCCAGTCGATTTCGACCTCGCCTCGCTCGTCCGTCTCGGTGGAGGGCACCTCTTCCGGAGCCTCGGGCATCTCGCCGTCGGCCACCTCCTTCACCTCGTCCAGGGCCTCCTCGAGTGCGGGATTGTCCATGAGCTGCTGCTGCACCTCGAGCTGGAGCTCCTGGCGGTTCAGGTGCAGCATGCTGATGGCCTGCTGCAGCATGGCCGTCATGACCAGGCGCTGCTGGGTCTGGAGCGTCATGCGGGGCTGCAGGGACATGGCTTGAATCTCCGGCCTCCCGGGCGGGCTAGAGGCGGAAGCTTTCTCCCAGGTAGATGTGGCGGGCGCGCTCGCTGGAGGCGATCTTCAGCGGGTCGCCCGCTTCGAGGATTTTCCCCTCGCTGATGATGTAGGCCCGGTCCGCGATCTGGAGGGCCTCTCGCACGTTGTGGTCCGTGAGAAGGATGCCGATGCCCCGCTCCCGCAGGCCTCGGACGATGGTCTGGATGTCGTTGACGACAATGGGGTCGATCCCGGCGAAGGGCTCGTCCAGCAGGATGTAGGTGGGCGATGTCGCGAGCGCGCGGGCAATCTCCACCCGCCGCCGCTCCCCTCCCGAGAGGGCGTAGCCCTTGGTTTTCCGGATTTGGGCGATGTTGAGGTCCGCGAGCAGCTCCTCCGCCCTTTCCCGGCGGCCGGCGGACGTGCCGGGCATGAGCTCAAGGACGGCGAGGATGTTCTCCTCGACCGAGAGGCGCCGGAAGACGGAGGCCTCCTGGGGAAGGTAGCTCACCCCCATCCGCGCGCGCTTGTACATCGGGACGCCCGTGATGGGCTCCTGATCGAGAATCACCTCTCCGCCCTCGGGGACGATGAGGCCGACGATCATGTAGAAGATGGTCGTCTTCCCGGCGCCGTTTGGGCCGAGCAGCCCCACGATCTCGCCCGGACGGACGTCGAGATCCACCCCGTCAACGACCCGGCGTCCGGAGAAGCTTTTCGCCAGGCCGCGCGCGGCGAGGATCCGGCCCCCGTAGCCGTTGGCGTCCGGTGCGGATAGTGGCGCGGCGTTATTTCTTCTGCGGAGCATTGGTTCCCTTCGCTGGCGGGCGTTTTCCGTCGGATGGCGCCGGACGCTCCTCCTCCGGATGAAGCGTCACGTTCACCCGGCGGTTCGTGGATCCGTGGACCACCGTGCGGTCTTCCTTCAGAAACAGCTCGATCTTGTCGCCGATCACCTGATTCTGCCCCTCCCAGGCGCGCGGATTGCCCGTGAGGACGCCGATGCCCGTCTCCTCGACGTAGTCGAGCCGCTCGCCCGAGGCGAACTTCGTCCGCGTCTGGTTGATCAGCACGTTGCCCGTCGCGATGATCCGTTCGACCTGCCCCGTGGGGTCCTGGCCGTCCGCATCGTTTCCGGGGCGCCCGCCGCGGCCGGGCGCCTGGGCGCGCGCGGCGGGCGGATCGATCGTCCCGTCGCCATCCTTCTCCCGCTTTTTGACGTACACCTCCAGGCGATCGGACTGGATGATCATCTCCCCCTGCACCGCCTTCACTTTTCCGATGAAGATGACGAGGTTCTTCTGGTTGAAGGCCTCCATCCGGTCGGCGGTGATGTGGATCGGTTCTTTCTTCTTCTCGCCGCCGGCGGAGTTCCGGGAGCCCGTGGCGCCGCCCGGCGCGGGCGCGGCCCCGGCCGGCCCCGCGGCGAGGACGAGGGCGGCCGCGAGGAGGAGCGCGGGCGTTTTCACGGCTTTTCCTCCGCGGCCGGAGGGGCGAGGACGCCGGCGGCCGGGGGCGGCCCCTGCGCCTCGGTGATGACCGCCCGCACCTTCTCGAGCAGGACGTAGTGCCCGGTCTCGGTGTTTCCCTTCAGCCCTACGCCCGTCAGGTGAAACGTGCTTCCGTTGAGGACGATGAGGTCCTCCGAGTCCACGCGGTGCTCCTGTGGGTCGTACCGCAGGGAATCGGTCCGCAGCGTGACGCCGTCCGAGGTGCGGATAACGACGTCGCCCGAGACGGTGACGTTCCGCCGCTGGTTCCCCATCACGCCCCGGCGGGCGGAGATGTCGGTCGGCTTCCCATCCCTGGAGTAGAGGCGCATGCGGAGGTCCTGGAGGTGGGTTTCGTCCTTTTTGCGGTAGACCAGGGCCGTCTCGGCCCACATCTCCCATTCCTTGCGGCCCTGGTTGTTCTGGACCATGTGTGCCTGGTCGATGCGCAGGTCGGCGTCCGTCCCCAGGACGGTGACGCGGCCGACCTCGATCCGGGGCATGGTGCGTACGAGATAGAAGGCCATCGTGCCCCCCAGAAGGACCACCATGGCCAGGAGAGACCAGCGGAGCGCATTGCGAGAGATCATGGGAAACACGGGCCCCCGCGGTGAACGCCGGCGGCGGTACCGGCGCGGATTTCCGAGAGAAATAAGGCATACTTCGGTATGCCTTCCAAGCCATGCAAGTTTAATGCCGCGGGTAGGATGCCATACGGGCGGGGGTGTGTAAAGAGGAAACGTCCCCCCCCGGGAAAGGGCGTCAGGCCCGCTCGATCGCGACCCGCCTCCGGCCGGCTGGAAGGACCTCGATCCGCACCGCGGTCCGGACCGGATAGCGCTCGGCCTCCAGGCGGTTCGGCCACTCGATGAGGGTGACCCCCTCCTCCATCCATTCGTCCAGGCCGAGGTCGAGGGGGTCGAGCCCGGGAGGCAGGCGGTAGAGGTCGGCGTGGAGGATGGGGGGGACCGTGGGGTGGTGCTGGAAGAACACGAACGTGGGGCTTCGGACGGGCCTTCCCTCCCCGCCCGGCAGGGCGCGGATGAGGCCCCGGGCGAAGACGCTCTTCCCGGCCCCCACGTCCCCGTAGAGGAGCACCACCTCGCCCGGCCGCAGCGCCCGGGCCAGCTCGGCCCCCAGGCGCTCCGTCTCCTCCGGCGAGGACGTCTCCCGCACCCGGAGGCTCAGGGCGCGATCTCCTCCGCCCGCTCCAGCGTCCGGCGCCGGGCCCGCGGGATCTGGGGGAGCAGATCGGTCGCCGTGACGCCCACCTCGCCCAGCCCCTCGGCGGCCAGCTCGCCGGCGACTCCATGGAGATAGACCCCCGCGATCAGCGCGCTCTCGGGCGGCAGCCCCTGGGCGAGCAGCCCGCCGACCACCCCCGAAAGCACGTCGCCTGAGCCCGCTGTGGCCAGGGCGGCGTTCCCGGTCGGATTGAGCCAGGCTTGGCCCTCGGGCGTCGCGACGACGGTGCCCCATCCTTTGAGGGCGAGGTGCGCCTGGTGCCGCGTGGCGAAGGTGATGGCGGCGCCGATCCGGTCCGCCTGTACCTCGGCGGTGGAGAGGCCGGCCAGCCGGGCCATCTCGCCAGGATGGGGTGTGAGGATGAGGTCGGCCCGGGGGCCGTCCAGCACGGTCAGGTCCTGGGAGAGCGCGTTCAGCGCGTCCGCGTCGAGGAGGAGAGGTCCCTCCACGTGCTGGATGAGGCGCTGGACGAGCTCCACCGTCCTGGGATGAGTGGAGATGCCGGGACCCAGCACCATGGCGCTCATCCGGGCCGCCTTCTCGAGGATGAGGTCGAAGCCGGCCGGATCCAGCACCCCTCCCGGGCCGGCCGGAAGAGCAAGGCAGATGACCTCGGGGGGGCCCGCCTCCACCGCATAGGCGAGGGGTTCCGGCACGGCCAGCGTGACCAGGCCCGCCCCCGCGCGCAGCCCCGCCATGGAGGCCATCAGGGCGGCCCCCATCATGCCGGCCGATCCGGCCACGATGAAAAGCTGCCCGCCATCGCCCTTGTGGGCGTCCCGCCTCCGTCCCGGGAGGAGATCGACCACGTCGCGGGCCTCGGTGAGGCACAGGGGGATGCCCTCCTCCGCCACGCAGGCCTCGGGGATTCCGATGTCGAGCAGCACCACCTCCCCCACATGCTCCGCCGCCGGCATCAGCAGATGGCCCCGCTTGAGCAGGGCGAAGGTGAGCGTGAGCCGGGCCGTCAAGAACGGAGGCTCGGCGCGGCCGGTCGTGCCGTCGATCCCGGAGGGGATGTCTACCGCCGCGATGGGCGCAGGGACGCGGGAGAGCGCCTCCAGGGCCTCGCCCACGAGCCCCCGGGCCGGCGGGGTGAAGCCCGTCCCGAGAATCGCATCCACGACGAGGTCGCTCTCCGCCGCGGCCTCCCGAAGGCGGCCCGCCTCCCCGGGGGAAATCCCCTCGACGGGCGCCTCCATCTTGCGGAGGACGCTCAGGAACAAGCCGGGATCGCCCGCGGCTTCATCGGGAGGGAACAGGGTCATCACCCGCACCTGGGCGCCGCGGTTGATGAGGTGGCGGGCGATGACGAAGCCGTCCCCGCCGTTGTTCCCCTTGCCCGAGACGACGAGGATGCGCAGGCCCGGGCGGCCGAAGCGCCGCCAGATGGCATCCGCCGAGCGGGCGCCCGCCGTCTCCATCAGGCACGCCGAGGGGATGTCGAAGGATTCGATGGCCCGCGCGTCCACCCGGGCCATCTCTCGGGCCGTCGCCACGGGCAGGGCCATGCTTAGCCCCTCCCGGCCTGCGCGATCAACTCCGCCATCTCGCGCACGGCCCGCTCGAAGCCCACGAAGACGGCGTGGGACACGATGCTGTGCCCGATGTTCAGCTCCTCCAGGCGGGGAAGCGCCGCGACCGGCTCGGTGTTCAGGTAGGTGAGGCCGTGCCCGGCGTGGACGCCCAGGCCCAGGCCGTGGGCACGCTCGGCCGCCTCGCGCAGGGTTTCGAGCTCCCGCTTCCGCCCGGCCGGGGTCTTGGCCTCGGCGTAGGCCGCCGTGTTGAGCTCGACGAAGTCCGCCCCCAGCTCCCGGGCGGCGGCGAGCTGTTGGGGCCGGGGATCGATGAACAGGCTCAGGGCGATGCCCGCCTGCCGCAGCGGGCCGACGGTCTCCGCCAGCCGCCCGGCCTGCCCCGCCGCGTCGAGCCCGCCCTCGGTGGTGATCTCCTGGCGGCGCTCGGGGACGAGGGTGGCCTGGTCCGGCCGGATCTCGAGGGCGATGGAGCGCATCTCGTCCACCGCGGCCATCTCCAGGTTGAGCTTTCCCCGCACGACCTGGCGCAGGATGCGCAGGTCGCGGTCCTGGATGTGGCGGCGGTCCTCGCGGAGATGGACGGTGACGCCGGCCGCGCCGGAGCGCTCGGCAATCAGGGCGGCGGCGACGGGATCTGGCTCATTGGTCCGGCGGGCCTGGCGGATGGTAGCGACGTGGTCGACGTTCACGCACAGCCTGGCCATCGGGTTCCCGTTCTCTTGAGGCCGCGCGGGGCGGGCCTGCGTGCGGAACTTTCCCGGAAACCCGGGACGGCCGGCGCGGAGGGAGAGCCGGAGGAAAAGCCCGCCTTCCTCCCGCTCAGGCTTGTCCCGGGGCGAGGTCGGGCGGGGAAGGCCGCGGGCCCCTCGCGGGAGGGGCCTCCACGGGCACGGGCGCCGCCACGCCGTCCGAAGGAGGGGCCGACGCGGCCTCCTTGCGGCCGGCCGGCATCGCCCCCGTCGTCATGAGCGATTGGATGTCCTTCAGGTCCAGCGTCTCGAATTCGAGGAGGGCGTTCGCGAAGAGTTCGAGCTTCGCGCGGTTCTCCTCGAGGAGGCGGTAGGACCGCTCGTAGCTCGCGGTCACGATGCCGCGCACCTCGGCGTCGATCTCCAGCGCCACGGCGTCGCTGTAGTCACGGTGCTGGGCGAGCTCGCGGCCGAGGAATATCTGTTCGTGCTTCTTGCCGTAGGCGAGCGGGCCGAGCTTCTCGCTCATGCCCCACTCGCAGACCATGCTCCGCGCGAGCTCGGTGGCCATCTGGATGTCGGCCTTGGCGCCCGTGGTGAGCTCGCTGAAGACGAGCATCTCGGCGGCGCGGCCGCCCATCAGCCCGGTGATCTGGTTGAGGAGGAAGGTCCTGTTGTGGCTGTAGCGGTCCTCCTCGGGGACCGACCAGGTGCTCCCCAGCGAGAATCCGCGGGGGATGATGGTCACCTTCTCCACGGGATCGGACCCGGGGATGAGGAGCGCGATGAGGGCGTGGCCGGCCTCGTGATAGGCCGTGTTGCGCTTTTCCTTGTCGCTCAGGACCAGGCTCCGGCGCTCCTTGCCCATGAGCACCTTGTCCTTGGCCTCGCGCAGGTCCGGCATGGCGACGGCCTGCTTGCCCTTGCGGGCGGCCAGCAGGGCGGCTTCGTTCAGGAGGTTCGCCAGATCGGCGCCCGCGAAGCGGGGGGTGCCGCGGGCGATCATTTCGAGGTCCACCGTCTCATCCAAGGGGACGTTCCGCGAGTGGACCTTGAGGATTTGGAGCCGTCCCTTGATGTCGGGGAGCGAAACCACGATCTGGCGGTCGAACCGCCCCGGCCGCAGGAGGGCGGGATCCAGCACGTCCGGCCGGTTCGTGGCCGCGATGAGGATGACGCCGTCGTTCGACTCGAAGCCGTCCATCTCGACCAGGAGCTGGTTCAGCGTCTGCTCGCGCTCGTCGTGCCCGCCGCCCAGCCCGGCCCCGCGGTGGCGGCCGACGGCGTCGATCTCGTCGATGAAGATGATGCACGGGGCGTTGGCCTTCCCCTGCTCGAAGAGGTCCCGCACGCGGGAGGCGCCCACGCCCACGAACATCTCGACGAAGCTCGACCCGCTGATGGAGAAGAAGGGCACCTCGGCCTCCCCCGCGATGGCGCGGGCGAGGAGCGTCTTGCCCGTCCCCGGAGGGCCGACCAGCAGCACTCCCTTGGGGATGCGGGCGCCCAGGCGGGTGAACTTCCCCGGGTCGCGGAGGAACTCCACCAGCTCCTCGAGCTCCTCCTTGGCCTCCTCGATCCCGGCCACGTCCTTGAATGTGACCTTCTTCTTCGAGTTCTCGGGCACCAGCCGGGCCTTGCTCTTCCCGAAGGAGAGCGCCTTCGAGCCGCCGATGTGCATCTGCCGCATGAAGAAGATCCACACCCCCAGGAGCACCAGCATCGGGAACCAGCTCAGCAGGAGGTTCATGTACCAGTTGTTCTGATCGGCGGGCTGGACGTTGATGCGCACGCCCTTCGCGTTCAGGGACTCGATGAGGTTGTTGTCCTTGGGGGCGAACGTCTGGAAGCTGCGGCCGTTGGTGAGGCGCCCGCGGATGTTCTCTCCCTGAATCAGGACCTCGCTCACCTGGCCGTCCGCGATGGCCCGCAGAAAGTCGCTGTAGATGATGGAGCGGTCGGTCGTGCGGGCACCGTTGAACGCCTGGAAAATACCGACCATGACCAGGCCGATGATGAGCCAAACGGCGAGATTCTTATAAAATTGGTTCAAGCGGGATCCTCTCTTGGCGTGCCTTTCGCCGCCGGGCAAATCGGCTCGCCCGGCCAAAAACAAATACTAACAGGAAAGATACGCTCCGTCCATGCCCGGCTTCGGGCGAACAGACGGTTTCAGGGGCTCGGCGCGCAAGAGAATCAAGCGCTTGGACCCGGCACGCCCCCGGAATTTTTCCGACACCTGGTGGCCGATCACCCAGACGACTTCACGGCCCACGGCCAGGAGAGGAATTTGCTCCCGCTCGCCGCGGGGAACCTTCCGGTCGATGAGATACTCCTTGAGCTTCCGCCCCCCCGGCGCCCCGGCCGGCTGGAACCGGTCGCCCTCCCGGCGGGCGCGGAGGACGGCCCCCTTCCCGAGTCGATCCGCGTCCAGGACGGCGGCGAGAGGATCGCGCCCAGCGCCTTCGCCCGGTGCGCCGGGCGAAGGCGAAACCCGGAGGACGATGCGGAGCCCCTCGTGGACCGTCCGCCCGCGCCGGCGGAGGGGGACTTCCTCGCGTGAAGGCACTGAGGGGCGTCCCCGGGGCGCGAGGATCAGCGAGCCGTACTCCCGCCGGGCCTGGAGGCCCTCCGGGAGGTCCAGTGTGGCGGAAGGCCCGCCCTCCCGGGCGAGGCGATCCAGCGCGTCCAGGTGCCGCCCCAGGGCGCTCCGCCCTTTCGGGGCGGATTTCCGGGTGCTTTCGAGCGCCGCGCGCCACAGGCCGGCCCGTACCGCCTGGGGAAGCGCGTTGGCCCGATCCAGGGGAGCGATCCGCACCCGGCCCGCTCCCTCGTGGAGCAGGTCCGCGCAGGCTTGACTCACGAAGGCCTCCAGAGCCTCCCGGGCGGCCCCCAGGCGCTCCGCGCTCCGGGCCGCGCCCTCGGCGGCCGCGGGACCGAACGCCTTCTCGATGACGGGCCAGAGGCGGCGGCGCAGCCGGTTGCGCGGATGGCGCTCGTCCCGGTTCGTCTCGTCCTCCACCCACTTCGCCTTCCGCGCCCGCAGGTACGCGCGGGCCTCCGAGCGGCGGACGGGCAGCAGGGGCCGCACGATCACGACCCCCTCCCCTCCCTCCATCGGGGAGACGGGACGCATCCCCGCCAAGCCCGCCAGCCCGCCCCCCTCGAAGAGGCGCATGAGCACCGTCTCGGCCTGATCATCGAGCGTATGCGCCAGAGCCACCGCGCGGGCGCCGGCCTCCTTGGCCGCCTTAAGGAGCGCCTTGCGCCTGGCCTCCCGGGCGGCGGCCTCAAGTCCCCCGGGACGCTTCCCCGGCACCCGGACGCGGATCAGGCGGAACGGGATGCCGTGCTCCCGGCAAAACCGCTCGGCGTGGGCCGCGTCGCGCTCGGCCCGGGCGCCGCGCAGACCGTGCTCGACGTGGACGGCGAGAAGGGGCCGCCCGGGCGGGAGGAAACCCGAGAGCCACAGGAGGAGGGCGGTGGAATCCGCCCCCCCCGAGAAGCCCGCCATGACGGGGCCTTTTGCCGCCTCTTGGGCGCACGCGTGCCATCCCTCGCGGGCCCGGGCCTCGAAGGCGCGGACGGCGGCCGGGCGTGGCCGGGGACGGGGGGGGAGAGTCATCGGCCCTCCAGGCCGGAGGGAGAGAGGAAAATGGTGGCGGTGGGAGGATTCGAACCTCCGACACTACGGGTATGAGCCGTATGCTCTAACCGCTGAGCTACACCGCCGCGAGCGGAATCCGCCGGCTCAGGGAGTCTCCTTCGGCCGGAAGATGGCGAGCGCGAACATGGCCGAGAGGATGAAGAAGAACACCCGCATGCCGATGTCGGCCATGCGGAGGCCCGCCATCAGGCAAAGATAGGCAAAGAAGAGGAGACACAGAATCTCGATCTCGCGTCGCATGGGTTGGCGGCTCCCCATTCGGGAATCGGGCGCGGGAGGCGTCTCCTCCCCTTGCTCGGCCTGCTCAGCCGCAGGTTCGGGATGAAATTCCTTTCCGGCCCGCGTGCTGCCGGGGGCGAATATACTGGGGCTTTCGCCGGAGCGTCAAGGTTTGGCGGCCGGAAGGGCTAGGAAGCACTCTTCTCCTTCCGCAGGCGCTCGCTCAGGGCCTCCGCCGCGCCCTCCAGGGGGACCATCTCGGTTTCCCCCGTGCGGCGGGACTTCACCTCCGCCTTCCCTTCCTTGAGCCCCTTGGGGCCGATGACGAGCTTGTAGGGGAACCCGATGAGGTCGGCGTCCTTGAACTTCACCCCGGCCCGCTCGTCCCGGTCGTCGAGCACCGCGTCCACCTCCCGGCCCTCGAGCTCGCGGTGGAGCCTCTCGGCCGCCTCCCGGGAGGGGGCGTCGGCGGCGTTCACCGGGATGATGTCCACCTGGTAGGGCGCCAGGGGGACGGGCCAGATGATGCCGTCCGCGTCGTGGTTCTGCTCGATGGCCGCCGCCACCGTGCGCCCGATGCCGATGCCGTAGCAGCCCATGACGATGGTGCGGGTCTCGCCCTTCTCGTCGAGGTAGGTGGCGTCCAGCGCCGAGGAATACTTGGTGCCCAGCTTGAAGACGTGGCCCACCTCGATGCCCCGCCGCACGGAGAGGGGCTTACCGCACCTCGGGCAGGGGTCTCCCTCCCGGGCCAGGATGAGGTCGGCGAACGAGTCCGCCTTGAAATCGCGGCCTTCCTGGACCCCGACGTAGTGATAATCCGTCTCGTTCGCCCCGACGACGAGGCCTCCCCTTCCCTTCAGCGAGGGATCGGCGAGGATGTGCGCGCCGTCCAGGCCGACCGGCCCGGCGAAGCCCACGTCCGCCCGGGAGAGTTTCCGCACCGTCTCCGCGTCCGCCATGACGAGGTCCGTGGCCCCTAGGGCGTTCTTGAGCTTGACCTCGTTCAACTCCCGGTTTCCCGGGACGAGGGCGGCCACCGGCTTCCCGTCGGCCAGATAGAGGAGCGTCTTGGCCAGCCGGTGGGGGGGCTGGCCCAGGAGGGCGGAGACCTCCTCGATGGTGCGGGCGCCCGGGGTGTGGACTTTTTCGAGCTTGGCCGGGGCACCGTCCGGCAGGGTGAGCCGCACGGGGGTCTTCTCGGCGTTCGCCGCGTACTCGCAGGCAGGGCAGACATGGATGGCCTCCTCGCCCGTGTCGGCCATGACCATGAACTCGTGCGAGAAGCTCCCACCGATGGCCCCGGAGTCCGCCTCGACCACTCCGAACTGGAGGCCGCAGCGCCGGAAGATGCGCTTGTAGGCCTCGACCATGGCGCGGTAGCTCTCCTCCGCCCCGGCCTCGTCCCGGTCGAAGCTGTAGCCGTCCTTCATGGTGAACTCCCGGCCGCGCATGACGCCGAAGCGGGGCCGGATCTCGTCCCGGAACTTGGTCTGGATCTGGTAGAGGTTGAGCGGGAGGTCGCGGTAGCTGCGCACCTCGCGGGCCACGAGATCGGTGATCACCTCCTCGTGGGTGGGACCCAGGCAGAAGTCGCGCCCGTGGCGGTCCTTCAGGCGAATGAGCTCCTTGCCGTAGATGTCCCAGCGGCCGGTCCGCTGCCAGAGCTCGGCCGGATTGAGCGCGGGAAGGAGCACCTCCTGCGCCCCCGCGCGGTTGAGCTCTTCGCGGCAGATCTGCTCGACCTTGCGCTGGGCCTTGAGCCCGAGGGGCAGGAGGGTGTAGACACCCCCGGCCAGCCGGCGGATCATGGCGGCCCGCACCATGAGCCGGTGGCTCACGACCTCGGCCTCGGCGGGCGCCTCCTTGAGGGTGGGGAAGAAGCCCCGGGTGAAGCGCATCAGCCCCGCCCTTCCCCGTTCTCCTCCCGGCGGCCCCACTGGGCCGCGAGGGCCTCGACCTGCTCGACCAGGCGGCGCTTGATGTCCTTGTAGTCCACCAGCCCCTGCTTCTCTCCCTTCATGAAGATGAGGGCGCGCTTGTGGCCTCCCGCCACGCCGATGTCGGCTTCGCGCGCCTCCCCCGGGCCGTTCACCTCGCAGCCCATGACGGCCACGGTGATGGGGGCGGTGATGTGGGCGAGCTCTTTCTCGACCTCCAGGGTGAGCTTGTCCACGTCGATCTGCACCCGCCCGCAGGAGGGGCAAGCCACGACGTTCACCCCCCGCTGGCGCAGGCGGAGGCTCTTCAGGATCTCGAAGCCCACGCGCACCTCCTCCGCCGGGTCGGCCGCGAGGGAGACGCGGATGGTGTCCCCGATGCCCTCCGAGAGGAGGATGCCGAGGCCCACCGCGGACTTGAGGCTTCCCGTCTGGAGGCTCCCGCTCTCGGTGATGCCCAAGTGGAGGGGGTACTCCACTCGCCGCGCCATGAGGCGGTAGGCCTGCACGGTGCGGGTCACGTCCGAGGCCTTGAGGGAGATCTTCGTGTCGTAGAAGCCTCGCTTTTCGAGCATGGCGACGTGGCGCAGCCCGCTCTCCACCATGGCCTCGGGGGTGGCCCCGCCGAAGCGGTCGAGCAGATGCTTCTCGAGCGAGCCCGCGTTCACCCCGACCCGGATGGGGAGCCCCCGGTCCTTCGCCGCCGCCACCACCTCGCTCACCCGGCCCTCGCCGTTGATGTTGCCCGGGTTGATGCGCAGGCAGTCCGCTCCGGCCTCCGCCGCCATGAGGGCGAGCCGGTAGTCGAAGTGGATGTCGGCGACGAGGGGCGCATCGGTGCGCTTGCGAATTTTCTTAAAGCCCTCGGCCGAACGCTCGTCCGGGACGGCCAGGCGGATGATCTCGCAGCCGGCCTCCTGGAGGCGGGCGATCTGGGCGAGCGTGGCCTCCACGTCCCAGGTGTAGGTGTTGCACATGGATTGGACGGCGACGGGCGCCCCTCCGCCGACCCGGACCCCGCGCACGCTGACGGGGCGGCTCCGGCGCCGCTTCAGGGGGAACAGGTGCGGATCGGCGCAGGGGAGCCCCTCCCCTCCCGGCGCGGCCGGGTTCCACAGGGGCAGGCCGCTCCCTCCCGCCGCCGGGGCGGAGGGGGATTTCTTGAAAAGCGACTCGTCCGTGAACGCCTCGAACATCGAGCGGCTCGCTCTCCTGGCGGACGCGCCTAGCGCTGCCCGGCCGGGGCGGGCGGCTTCGCCGGAACCGGCTGTTTCTGCGGCTCCTGCCGGGCCGGCGCCTCCCCGTCGCGGCTGAGAAGGTAATATACGCTGTCCTTGTAGGTGGCGAAAATCATGAGAGCGATGAGGAGTACCGTCCCCACCTGCATGGCCGTCTCGCGCACCCGGAGGCTCAGCGGCCTCCCCAGCGCAGCCTCGATGCCCAGGAAAAGGATGTGCCCGCCGTCCAGGATGGGGATGGGCAGCAGGTTCAGGATGGCTAAGTTCACGCTCAGCAGGATGGTGAACATCACCAGGTACCGGAGGCCGCGCTGGGCCTGCTCGGCCGCCACCACGGAGATGCGGATGGGGCCGCCGATGTCGGCCGGGATGATGCGCGCCACCATGGCGTAGAGGGACACGACCGTGAGCCGGGCGATGCGGTAGGTCTGCAGGAAGCCCTGGCCGAGCGCCTCCACCGGCCCGTGGTACTCGGTCACGAATCCTTGCCCGAGGCTGATGCCGATGCGCCCGTAGCCGAGCTCCTGCCCGTCCTCGCCCTTCGAGGTGGGGGTGACGGGGAGCGTCACTTTCGCCCCGGCCCGGTCGATGAGCAAGGGGAGGCGCTTGCCGGCCTTTTCGCGGACCATCTCGACGAGGTCGTTCCATTTCTGGACCGGCTTTCCGTCGACGGCGACGATGTGATCGCCCGGCCGGAGGCCGGCCGCCTCTGCCGGCGAGTTCGGGAGCACCCCGCCGACCCAGGTGCCGGGGACAGGGATGCCCGCCACGTGGAGGCCCCAGCTCAGCACGACGGCCGCGAGGATGTTGGCCAGCGGCCCCGCCGCGATGACGATGAGCCGGTGGCTCACGGGACGCAGGTAGAAGGATTTCTCGGGCTCCTTCGGGGGCTCGGCGCCCGCCTCGGGGTCCTCCCCCACGAGCTTCACGTAGCCGCCCAGCGGGATGAGGGAGAGGCGGTATTCCGTCTCGCCCCGGTGGAAGCCCCAGAGCCGCCGTCCGAAGCCGAGCGAGAAGACGGAGACGCCGATGCCCAGCTTCTTCGCGGCGAGATGGTGGCCGAGCTCGTGGACGAAGATGAGGGCGCCCAGGACGAGGACCGCCCAGAAGATGGTCTGCCCCGCGCTCAGGAGCCACTCCACTACCGGCGACGCCATGATGAAAGACACCATGAAACCTCTCAGCGGCTTTGGGCGCCGGGGCTTGGCATGCGGAGAATCTCCGCGCCCTGTGGCGCCTGGAATTGGAAGAGGGAGTCGGGAATCTTCCCGCCCTCCTTGATGCCGGAGAAACGCATCCGGCTCCGGTTCTCCAGCGGGTCGATGTACTCGACGCCGGTGATCTGAAAGGTGGCCGGATCCACCTCGAGCCACATCTTCTTGAACCCGGGCTGCGGCTGCCGGGGCGTCAGCGAGAGCCGGTGGGGCTGGCCCGCTTTCCAGGCGCCCTCCTGACGCGGCGGCAGGCCGAAATCCTCCACCTTCACGTCAAAGCTCTTCCGCAGATCACCCTTCCCCGCCAGGAAGACGAACGGCGTCGAAGGCGCGGACGTCACCTCGCTCTCGATGACCTGGTTCAGCTTGGGCGTGTGCACCCACAGCTTGCTTCCATCCGAGACGACGAGCTGCTTCTCGGGCTCGATGTACTCTACCCGCACGCGGCCCGGCTTGCGCAGCCAGATCTTGCCCTTCGAGCGGGTGGTCTGGCCGAGGGAGCGAAGTTCGTTCTCCTGCTCGAAATCCGCCTCCAGGGCAACCGTCGCCTCGTATTTCCGCTGGAGGGAGCCGATGAGCGCGTCCGCGCGGGGCCTCTCGCCCCGGGGCGCCTCGGCGCCCATGGCAGCGGGGTTGATTGGCAGAAAGGCAGCCAGGAGAAAAAAGGCTGCGGCGCGAATCGGCGGAATGAGGAACCCTCCAGGTGGACGCCAAGCGGCGGACATCCACATTGGGCAGACCCGATTCTAAGGAGGGCACTCCAGGCTGTCAAGAAATGGCCTAGGCGGCGGAATTTCCTATTTTTCTTCGCACGGAGCCGTGAGGCCGGCCATCGGAGGGGAGATGAAGCCGGCGCCCTGCTCCGCCGCTCCCTCGAAGCGAACCCTCCTCCCCTCCTCCAGGCGCACCCGCCCCTCGGCGATGAGGCGCACGGCCAGGGGGTAGATCCGGTGCTCGTAGCGCAGGATGCGGGCGGAGAGGGCGTCCTCGTCATCCCCCGGGAGCACGGGCACGGCGGCCTGCAGGACAACGGGGCCGGTATCCACCCCCTCGTCGATGTAGTGGACAGTGCAGCCCGCGATCCGGACCCCGGCCCGCAGCGCCTTCCGCTGGGCGTGGAGGCCGGGGAAGCTCGGCAGGAGCGAGGGATGGATGTTCAGGAGCCGCCCCGCGAAACGGCGCACGAACTCAGGCGGGAGGATGCGCATGAAGCCCGCGCAGCAGACCAGCCCCGCCCCCGACCGCTCAATCCGGTCCCCGACGCGCGGGAAGAGGTCCGGCCCGGCCGCGTCGATGCACTCGGCCGCGACCCCGGCCTCCCGGGCGCGCGCCAGGGCGTGGGCGTCCTTCTTGTCGCTGAGGACCAGCACGACCTCGGCCGGGTAATCCGCATCCTTCCCCGCGTCCAGGAGAGCCTGGAGGTTCGTCCCCCGACCCGAGGCAAGAACAGCGACGCGAAGCTTCTGCTTCATTCTCTTTCTCCCGCGATGGTCACAGGAGGCTCGCCCGCCCCCCGGCGGACCACCCGCCCGGCCCGGTGGACGGCCTCGCCCGTTCGCACCAGGGCGTCCTCGATCTCCTGGGCTTTCGAGGCTTCGGCCGCGACCACCCAGCCGAGCCCCATGTTGAAAGTGCGGAACATCTCGGCCCGCGCCACCGGCCCCCGCCGCGCCAGCAGGCCGAAGATGGGCGGCTCGGGCCAGCTCCCCGCCTCGAAGCGAGCCTGCAGCCCCTCGGGCAGGATGCGGCAGACGTTCCCCGGGAGGCCCCCTCCCGTGATGTGGGCCATGCCGTGGACCCCGCCGTTCCCCCGGATGGCGGCCACGGCCCGGGCGTAGATGCGGGTGGGCTCGAGGAGCACCGCGCCCAGCGGACGGCCCAGCTCCGGGTGGGGCTCCGTCCTCTCCCATTCCGATGGATCGGTGAGGATGCGCCGCACGAGGGAGTAGCCGTTGCTATGGAGGCCCGAGGAGGAGAGTCCCAGGAGGACGTCGCCCTCCCGCACCGCGCCCCCGTCCACGCTCTCCTCCCGATCCACCACCCCGACCGCGAAGCCGGCCAGATCGTACACGCCGGGCTCGTACACGCCGGGCATCTCGGCCGTCTCCCCTCCCAGCAGGACGCAGCCCGCCCTGCGGCATCCCTCCGCCACGCCTTCCACCACGGCGGCGAGGATTTCCGCCTCCAGCTTGCCCGTGGCGAGATAGTCGAGGAAGAAGAGGGGTGCGGCGCCCGTCGTGAGGACATCGTTCACGCACATGGCGACGAGATCGATCCCCACTGTGCCGTGGCGGCCAAGGCGCTGCGCGACGAGGAGCTTGGTGCCCACCCCGTCCGTCCCCGAGACGAGGATGGGCTCCTTGAGGCCCGTGGGGAGGCGGAAGAGGCCCGCGAAGTCCGCCAGGCTCGGCGGAATGCGGTTCTCACGGCCCTCGCGGGTGGAGCGCACGGAGCGGGAGATGGCACGGACGAAGCGGTCGCCCGCCTCCACGTCCACGCCCGCGGCCTGGTACGTGAGCGCCGGTTTCGGGTCCAAGGCCGGGTCCATCCCGGCGGGGGCGAAGGCCGCCCGCGCCTACAGGAGAGCTTCGGTCAAAAGGCGCACCAGCGCCACGTTATGGCGGTGGCCGGTGCGCTCGGCCGTCACCTTCGCCCGAAGGGGGCGGCCGAGGAGATAGAGATCGCCCATCACGTCCAATATCTTGTGCCGGACGAACTCGTCCGGGTAGCGAAGCTCGGTGTTCACCACCCGCTCCTTGTCTACCAAGATAACGTTCCCCCAGCGCCCCCCCTCGCCGAGACCCATGCGCTCGAGGCTCTCCAGCTCCCAGATAAAGCTGAAGGTGCGCGCCTGGGCGATTTCATTCTGGAAGCTCTCGGGGCCCGTGTGGTGGTAGCGGTAGCTCTGGCGCCCGACGGGCTTCGGGAGGTCAAGGAGATAGGAGACGACGAGCTCGTCGGAGGGTTCGGCCCGGATGTAGCCTTCGGGCGAGCCCCGCTCGCCCACCTCGTACACCTTGTCCAGCGTCAGCGGCGCCGCCCCTTCACCCTGCTCCTCGAGCCCGGCCTCCTCCAGCAGGCGGCAGAACTCCACGGCGGAGCCGTCCATGACGGGCACCTCTTCGCCGATCTTCACGAGGAGGTTCGTCACCCCGTGCGCGTGGAGGGCGCTCATCAGGTGCTCGATGGTGCGGGCGACGACGGGGCCGTTCCGCAGGTTGGTGGCATGGTTGGTGTTGTCCACGAACTCGACCCGGGCGGCGACGGTGTCGGAGGTCGTGAGGCTCCCGAAGCGGATGCCGCTGTTCGGCGGCAGCGGCTCGATGATGAGGCCCGTCTTCAGCCCCGAGTGCAGGCCCCGCCCGTAGAGCACCAGGCTGCGGCCGATGGTGCGCTGCGAGCCGCCCGGGGCGCTCCGGCGGACGGGTGCGGGCGGCTCGATGCCGTGGCGCTTGAGGATGCGGCCGAGGCTCGCGGGGGTCATGCCGACGGCATGCGCGGTGGCCGCCACATTCCACTTGTTGTGGATGAGGTGGAGAGAAAGGAAGCGGCGCTCCCACTCCCGGCGGGCTTCCTTGAAATTGGCCGCGCCCGCGCCATTCGCCTCGAGAACTCCCCTCTGGAGCGGGGCCGGAAGGTGCTCGGCGCGGACGAGGCGGCCCGGCGCCGTGTAAGCGGCGCGCGTCACGGCGCTCTTGAGCTCTGTGACGTTCCCCCGCCAGTCGTATTGATAGAGCGCCGCGAGGGCGTCCTCGGAGAACTCCTTCTCGCGGGAGGCCTCCCGGGCGGCGTCGGCCAGGAAGAAGTTGGCGAGGATCAGAATGTCGCCGCGCCGCTCCCGGAGGGGGGGTAGGCGCAGCTCGCGCCCCTTGACGCGTCCGGCCGCTACGGCGGCGAGGGCGAGGGCCTCCCCGCCTTCTTCGTCAATCGCGACGACGAGCCGGTGCCCGTCCTTGGCGTGGAGGAAAAAGGCGTCGAGGATTTCCATGCGCTCCTCCGCCGGCGCCAGTTCCCATCCATCCAGATAAATGGTGCCGCTTTCGGCCGCCGGCAGGAGGCGCCGGAGCGAGGCCAGGAACTCCCCCTTGCGCTTGGGCGAGGGCAGCGACCGGCAGTGGAGTGGGGCGAAAGGACCCTCGCGGGTGACACCCCGGTTGTGGAGGACGTGCGCCAGATGACGCTTGCCGGTGCCCCTCTCTCCAAGGAGGACGAGCGGCCGGAGATCGCCCGCGGCGTCCTCGAGGGCGGAGCGGAGGTCGGCGACCTTGGAATCGTTTCCGTCGATGAAGGAGACGGCCCGGCCCGCCGTCTTCGCGTCGCGGGCGCGGCGGCTCTGCACCGCCTGGCTCACCACGCGGAGGACGGTCTCCATCGAAAGCGGTTTCTCGATGAAATCGAAGGCGCCAAGCTTGGTGGCGGCCACGGCGGTGTCGATGTTGCCGTGGCCCGACATGACGATGACCTCGGTATCGGCACTCGTCTCCTTCACCGCCTGGAGGGTCTTGATGCCGTCGATGCCGGGCATCCAGACGTCCACGAGGATGACGTCGGGCACCTCGGCCCGGACCAGATCCAGGGCGTGCTCGCCCGTGCTGGCCTTGACGACGCGGTAGCCCTCGTCCTGCAGGATGGCCTCCAGGCTGGAGAGGATGCCATCCTCGTCGTCCACGATCAGCACATGTCCCTTATCCAATGGTCGCCGTCCTCTCGGCGGCCGGGGCCGCCGCGTGCGTCAATGGCAGGTTGACGCGGAAGATGGAGCCCCGGGGATGGTTGTCCCGCACGGTGATCATCCCGTTGTGGTCCGCCACGATGCGGTGGCAGATGGCGAGCCCCAGGCCGGAGCCATGCTCCTTGGTGGAGAAGTAGGGGGAGAAGATGCGGGCCTTCATGCCCTCGGGCACGCCTTTCCCCTGGTCGGCCACCTCGACGACGACTTGGTTGCGGTCGGAGAAGGCGCGCACGCGGACCTCCCCTCCCCCCTCGATGGACTCGAAGGCGTTCTCCAGCAGATTGATAAACACGCGCTGGAGCTGCTCGGCGTCCGCCATGATGAGGGGGATGTTCTCCTGGATGGATATGGTCACCGACACATCGCCCTTCCGGGCCCGGTAGAGATTCACCACCTCTTCCAGGATCAACCCCAGCTGCGCAGGCCGCAGGCGCGGCTCGGGCATCCGGGCGAACCGGCTGAACTCGTTCACCAGCTCCATCAAGCTCTGCACCTGATGGACGATGGTATCGGTGCATACCTCGAATACCTCGGGGAAGTCCACTGCCCCCTGCTCGAATTTCCGCCGCATGCGCTGGGTCGAGAGCTGGATGGGCGTGAGGGGATTCTTGATCTCGTGGGCGATCCCCTGCGCCACCTCGCGCCAGGCCGCCACCTTCTGGGCGCGGATGAGGGCGGTCATGTCGTCGAAGACGACAACGGCGCCCAGGCGCTGCCCTTCGGCTCCCCTCAAGAGGGTGAGGCTGGCCCGGAGGGTGAGCACCCTCCCGTCCATCATCAGCTCGACCTGCTCCGAGACGCTCTCCCGCTCCTCGGAGCGCATGGAGCGCAAGAGCCGCCGGATGGGCTCGAGGTGCTGGCTCTGGAAGACCTCATTGAAGGGCTTGCCCACGGCGTCCAGGGGGGCGATGCCGAGAAGCTCCCCCGCCGCCTTGTTGAGAATGGTGACGCGTCCTCGCCGGTTGATGGAGACGACGCCCGTGCCGATATTCTCGAGCATGGCCTCCATGTACCGGCGGCGCCGATCCACTTCGGCGCTGGAGCGGCGAAGACCCTCGGAGGCGACCTCGATCTTCTCGCGGCTGGCCTTGAGCTCCTGCGTCATGCGATTGAATGCGTCGACGAGGATGCCCACTTCCCCGTCCGCCTGCACGTCAACGCGGTACTCCAGGTCGCCCTCGGAGACGGCCCGCGTGCCTTCGGCCAGCTTCTCGATGGCGACCGTAATGCCCCGGGCGACGTAGAAGCCGAACCAGATGGCCGCGAAGAGGATGAGCAGGGTGATGAGGAGGAAGGTGATGGTGTAGCTGGCCTTGATGGGATTCTTGGAGAGCTCGAGTTCCTTATAGTCCTCGTAGGCGCGGAAGATGCTCTTCACCCTTTCGGCGAGCCGGGAGGAGATGTACTTGGAGACGACGACGAAGCCGGTGACCTTTCCCTCCGCCTTGAGAGGATAGACGCCCAGCACGCCGTCGCCCTCCCCCCAGCTCTCGACGCTCGAGCGGGGCTCGCCCTCCATCACTTTGTCCAGGTATCCGGCATGGGGCTGAAAGACGGCGGTCTCGGGTAGGTCCGGGCGCCGCGCCGAGGCCACCTCCTTGCGGTCGGCACCGAAGATCCAGACCGCGTCCAGCCCCATCTCCTTGCGCTCTCGCTCGGCGAGGGCACTCCATGAGTCGGCCGGGGAGGAGTGCCCCCAGCCGGCCTTCTCGATCCGGTGGGCGATCTGTTCGGCCTCGGAGAGGACGGTCCGCTCGGTCTCCCGGTAGAAGGTCTGGGCGATCTCGAAGGCGCCCTTGAGGGCGACCTCGACCTTCATGCTGAAGATGGTGTTGAAGCTCTTGTTGATGAGACCGCTCGCCAGGAAGAAGAGCACCACCGATGGGACGAGGGTGAAGCCCACGAAAGCCACGATGAGCTTGACCTGGAGCCGCGAGCCGCCCGGCCCGGTGCGGGCCGCGTAGAACAGGCGCACGAGATTGCGGACCACCAGGAGGGCCAGCACCATCAGGAGGATGATGTTCAGGTTGACCAGGGCGAAGACGACGACGTTGTTCAGGAGCGGGGTGCCCGGGTCGAGCTCCTTGAAGTATATCCAGGCCGTCAGGAGGAGGACGGTGACGCCGATGACGGCGAGCGTGACCTTCAGGATGTTCTTGCGGCGCCGGGCTGTGATCTCGTCGTAGCTGAGCGTCGGCGGATACATCGCTCACATCCCCCGGGGGCCGAAGGGTTGGGTGTAGGCCCACTCGGTCCGGTTGCCCATGAAGCTCAGGATGTAGCTGAAGGGGAAGCCGAAATCCACGGAGTTCACCCTGGCCCGTATGCGGATGTAGTACTGGCTCTGAAGGTCGAGGTCGCGGACGGGCGCCATGGAGAGGCCGTTGATCTCCCGCATCCAGTCGGCCATCTCCTCGCGGTTCTGCGTCACCCGCTGGATGGCCTCCTGGGGCTCCCGCTGGACCAGGAACGCATACGCTTTCTTGAGGGTGTCGTATTTCACCTGGTGGACCACCCGCCGGGCCGCGATTTCGCTGTCGTAGAAGAAGCGGCGGGTGCGGATCAGCCCCACCTCGAACGTGAAGCGGGTGGTGACTCCGCTCTGAACCGCCTCGAACAGCTCGGGAGAGGCGAAGGGGTCGTCCAGGGAGGCGAAGACCATGAGCTGGCCGCTTTTGTCGACGACGAGGAGGTCCCGTATCCGGAGCGTCTGCTGGGGGCCGGAGGCGGGAAGCGCGGGTGCCCCGGCGATGAGCGCCAGCAGCAGGACCATCGCTCCCGCCCACCAATGCCCGAAACCGCCGGAATTCATAAGCTTAGCGACCATTATTCCTCCCAGCCTTGAGCGGGGATTCTAGCCCAAGCCATCCGGATCCTCAATACGGCCGCTTTTGAGCAAGGATTTCAAGGAATATAGGGCGTCCAGGGCCTCCCGGGGCGTCATCCGATCGGGGAAAAGCTCCCTCAGGGCCTCCTCGGCCGGTGAGGGGGGACCGGCGAAGAGCGAGAGTTGCTCGCGCGCCCCCTTCCCCGCCCGCGGCGGTCTCCGGGGCACCCCGCGGGCCTCGGGGGCGGCCTCGAAGCCGGCCAGAAGCTCCCGCGCCCGGGCGATGACCTCGGGCGGCAGCCCCGCCAGGCGCCCCACGTGGATTCCGTAGCTGCGGTCGCAGCTCCCCTCGATGACCTTCCGGAGGAAGACCACCTCCTCCCCCCACTCCCGCACCTCGACCGTGAGGTTCCGCACCCGGGGGAGCACCTTCGCCAGCTCCGCCAGCTCGTGGTAGTGGGTGGCGAAGAGCGTCCGCGGCCGGCAGCGCTCGGAGTTGTGGAGGAACTCCACCACCGCCCAGGCGATGCTCACCCCGTCGTAGGTGCTCGTGCCCCGGCCGACCTCGTCCAGCACCACGAAGCTGCGCGGCGTGGCCTCCCGGAGGATGGCGGCCGTCTCCACCATTTCGACCATGAAGGTGCTCTGCCCGTCGAGCAGGCGGTCGTGCGCGCCCACCCGGGTGAAAACGCGGTCCACCCGCCCGATGCGCGCCGAGCGCGCGGGCACGAAGCTCCCCATCTGCGCCATCAGGACGATGAGGGCGCACTGGCGGAGGTAGGTGGATTTGCCCGACATGTTCGGCCCGGTGAGGATAAGCACCTGCCTCTCGCCGCCGATCTCCAGATCGTTCGGCACGAAGGAAGGAGAGGCCGCGTCGGCCTCTATGACCGGATGCCTCCCCTCCGCGATCTCGATGGCCTCGCCCTCATCCACGGCCGGCCGCACGTACCCCCGCCGGGCGGCCACCTCGGCCAGCGCGGCCAGGGCGTCCAGGCGGGCCACCCGATCCGCCGCCGCGAGGAGGCGCTTCGAGTCGGCCCCCACCCTCGCGCGCAGGCGCCCAAAGAGGAGGAACTCCAGCTCCTTCGCCTTCTCCTCGGCCCCGAGGACGTCCTCCTCGATCTTCTTGAGCTCGGGCGTGATGTAGCGCTCGGCCGAAACCAGGGTCTGCTTGCGCGTGTACTCGGGCGGCGCCTGGTCGGAGAAGCGCTTCGTCAGCTCGAGATAGAAGCCGAATACGCGGTTGAAGCCCACCTTGACCGGAAGGCCCGTGCGCTCCCGCTCCCGCGCCTCGTAGGCCGTGAGCCAGGACTTCCCTTCCCGCCCCGCGAGGCGAAGGCGGTCGAGCTCCGGGTCCACCCCGTCGCGGAACATCCCGCCGTCGCGGATGCCCGCGGGCGGGTCGTCCACGATGGCCCTCCGCAGCTCCCCCGCCAGCTCCTCGAGGGGGTCCCACCCTTCCGCGAGCTGGCGGAGCGCGGCGGCCCGGGTTTCCTCCAGGCGGGCGCCCAGCGAGGGCAGCGCCGCGAGCGAGGCGCCCAGGCCGCAGAGGTCGCGCGCGTTCGCCGTCTGGAGTCCCACCCGGCCCAGGATGCGCTCCAGGTCCTGCACCGACCGGAGGCTCTCCCGAAGGCCCAGGCGGAGGGAGGCATTCTCCACGAACTCCTCCACCGCGTCCGCCCGGTGCGCGACGGCCGCGGCCGACACCAGCGGCGCCAGCACCCATTTCTTGAGGAGACGCCCGCCCATGCCGGTGAGGGTCTCGTCGAGGAGGTGAAAGAGCGTTCCCTTTTTCCCCCCGTCGGCGGCCGAGCGCACGAGGTCGAGGTTCCGCTGCGTCGCCGCGTCCAGGACCATGACGTCCGCCAGCCGGCCGAAGGCGACCGGACGAAGGTGCGGCAGCCCTCCCGGCTGGTTCTCCCTCACGAACTCCAGGAGCGCCGCGGCCGCCCCCGCCGCCGCGGGGTGGGCCCGGGCGATCTCTCCCATCGAAGGCTCCTCCGGGAACTGACCGGCCAGCCGCTCCCCGGCCGTCCCCGGGGCGAAGGCCTGGGCGGAACGGGCCTCGACCCGCGCACTCATCTCCCGAAGGCGGGCCTGGGCGGGCGCGGGCATCGCCGCGCCCTGCGGGAGGAGGACCTCCCGGGGCCGGAGGCGCTCGAGCTCGCCCGCCAGGAGGGACTCCGGGCGGCTGCCCCCGATCTCCAAGGCGTGGAACTCTCCCGTCGTGATGTCGGCCCAGGCGAGGCCCCACCCCTCCTTCCCCGGGAGGAGCCCTGCGAGGTACTGGGACTCCTTGCTGTCCAGGAATCGCGGGTCGGCCACCGCCGTTCCCGGGGTGAGGACGCGCACCACTTCGCGGCGGACGACCCCCTTCGCCTCGGCCGGATTCCCGATCTGATCGCAGATGGCCACCTTGTACCCTGCCTCGAGGAGCCGGGCGCAGTAAGGGGCGTAGGCGTGGATGGGGACGCCGCACATGGGGATGGGGCCATCGGCGTCGCTCTGGCGGGACGTAAGGGCCAGCTCGAGCGCCTTGGCGGCCTGCCGGGCGTCCTCGTAGAACATCTCGTAGAAATCGCCCATCTGGAAGAAGAGAAGCGCGTCCGGGTGGCGCGCCTTCATCTCCAGGTACTGGCGCATGGCGGGGGTGGACTTCTCCGGGGCCGTCCATGCCCCGGCGGGGGCGCGGTCATCGGCGGAGGGAGGGGCGCCGGCTTCGGCCCTAGGCGTTCGGGCCATCCTTGCCTTCCTCTCGATCGGGGCGCGCGGCCGCGCCGGCCGGGGGCGGAAGGGCGGGGTATGTCTCCTGGGGCTTCTGATCTCCGGGGTGCTCGTTCGACGCGGCGAGGAGGCGGCCGCTCTGCTCCCGGACCCGCTCCATTTCCCGCTCGACCTCCCGCACCTGGCGGCGGAGCGCCCGCTGCGCGCGGCGGTAGCGCATGCGGTCGAAGAGCCCGCCCAGCCAGGCGATGAGGAAGCCCGCGGTGAAGACGGCGAGGAGGAGATAAAAGAGCCGCAGGCTGAGCGTGCCCCAGTAATAATCAATCGTAACCACTTCCATGTTCACGGCCCCGAAGCTCGCCACGGCGAGGGCGCCGGCGAGCCCGAGGAGAAAGCGCAGGTTCCCCATGAGTCAGCCCCTGGAATCGAACGCCGGGCGGAGCGTCTCGTAGGTGCGGCTCAAGTCCTCCGGAATGACCCGGACGCCGCCCAGGACGGTCATCATGTTGTGGTCCCCTTCCCAGCGGGGGACGACGTGCAGGTGTACGTGCTCCTCGATTCCCGCCCCGGCGGCTTTCCCCAGATTGAACCCCACGTTGAAGCCGTGGGCGTTCATCCGCTGGCGGAGGACGGCCACGCACCGCTGGGCCAGGAGAATCATCTCCGACGCCTCCCCCGGGAGCAGCGAGGTGAAGTCCGGCGTGTGGCGGAACGGCACCACCATCAGATGGCCGTTCGAGTACGGATACTTGTTCATGATGACGTAGGCGCCCGGCGTCCGGTGGAGAATGAGATTCCCGGGCCCGTCGGCGGCCCCTGGCAGGGCGCAGAAGATGCAGCCGGCGCTGTCGCCTTCGCCGGCGGAAGCACCCTTTACCACGAAATCCCGCCGCCAGGGCGCCCACAGGCGCTCCATGCGCTCACCTCCGTCGCCGGTGCTCTCCACGCCGCATTTTTTCGAGAATCCCGCCGAGTTCCCTCTCCTTCCGGCGCATCCGGCCCGCCTCACGGGGGGCATGGTGGTCGTGCCCCTTGAGGTGAAGGATGCCATGGATCAGGAGCCGATCAATCGCCTCGGCGAGCGACTCCCCTTCCTCCGCGGCCTGCCGGGCGGCTTCATCGGCCGAGATGACCACGTCGCCCAGGTAGGGGCCCTCGTCCCCGCCTCCGGCGGGAGTGGGGAGAGGAAAGGAAAGGACGTCGGTGGTTTCATCGAGGCCGCGGAAGCGCCGGTTTAGCGGGCGCATCGCCCGGTCGCTGATCAGGACGACGCTTACCGACTCATGCTCCGAGCGGAGGCTTGAGAGGATTGCTTCCGCCCGCCGCCGCAGAGCCGGCAAGGCGACCCTGACCCGCTTTTGCCGGTTTTGGATAGACACCGCCATTCGGGGCTCCCTTCTTCTCCGGGGCGGGCTGCCCCGGATAGGTTACCCGGTGATGGTGGATTCCGGCCAGCACCCGGAGGAAGGCCGCCTGGATCCGTCCCAGATCCTTGAGCGTCAGGTTGCACCCGTCGAGCTGCCCGTCGGCGAAGGCGGTCTGGATGGCGCGCTCCACCAGGGCGGCGAGGCGCCCCGGCGAGGAGTCGGGCAGCGCGCGGGAGGAGGCTTCGACGATGTCGGCGAGCATGAGGATGCCCGTCTCCCGCGTCTGGGGCTTGGGCCCCGGGTAGCAGAAGGCCTCCTCGCGCGGCTCGTCCCCGCTCTTGGCGCCCTTCGCCTTCTCGTAGAAATAGCGGATGAGCGAGGTGCCGTGGTGCTGGGCGATCATGTCGATGATTTCCTGGGGCAGCTTGTGCTCCCGCGCCAGTTCGACGCCCTCCTTGACGTGGCTGATGAGGATGAGGGCGCTCATGTTGGGGCTCAGGCGGTCGTGCCGGTTCTCCCGGCCCTGGTTCTCGATGAAGTATTCGGGCTTGAAGATCTTGCCGATGTCGTGGAAGTAGGCGCCCACGCGCGAGAGCAGCGGGTGGGCGTTGATGGCCTCGGCGGCCTCCTCGGCGAGGTTCCCGACGATGAGGCTGTGATGGTAGGTGCCGGGCGCCCGGACCACCAGCTGGCGGAGCACGGGATGGTTCTGGTCCGTCAGTTCGAGGAGCCGCATGTCGGTGGTCAGCTTGAAGACGGATTCCAGCAGGGGCATGGCCGCCGACACCACGATGACGTTCGCCATCCCGCCCGCGAACGCCAGGGGGACGGCCATCCATCGCATCACCGCGACGGAAATGCCTTCCTGCATGCTGAAGCCCAGGGCGAGCGCCGCGTTGATGAGCCCGATCGACATGCAGGCGAGGAGGATCGAGGAGCGCTGGCGGTAGTGCTTCCACTGAATGGCGGAGTATACCCCGCCCGCGAGGGCCATCAGGCTGAACTGGACGCTCCCGGGGATGAGCAGCGCGGTCAGGCCGGCCGTCACGACGGCCATCATCACGGCGGCCGAGCGGCCCAACAGGAGGGCGGCCAGCATGGGGGCCGAGGCGAAGGGGATGATGAAATGGAACGAGTGCAGCGCCACCTGCCGATAGGCCTCGTGGAGGGTGAGGGCCACCAGGAGACCCAGCTTGACCAGCAGCGCCTGGGACATGAGGAGAATCACGAATAGCACGAGCGGCTTGGGCCCCCGCAGGATGCTCAGCAGGTAGCGCTTCGCGCAGACCCAGGCGAGCGAGAGGAGGAGGAAGGAGACGATCGCCGTCCCCAGCATGTTGTCCACGACGTGGCGCTGGCGGTCGGTCTTGTCGAGGCTCTTCAGCTTGATGACATGGTTTTCGGTGATGCGTTCGCCTTCGCGGACGATCATCTCCCCTTCCTTGAGGAGCTGGGTCACGGGCTGGATTTTGGCGGCTTCCTCCTGCTGCGCCTCGACCGTCGCCCGGCTGTTGAAGGTCAAGTTGGGCCGCGTGACCTTGGCGGCCAGCGCGATGAGGTGCTCCCGTAAGGGAGGAGACGTCCGGAGGTCGAGCCGCCCGGCCCGCTGCTTCAGAAAGCCCTCGACCGCGCGTAGCTCGATGGGCACGATCGAGGCGTCCAGATTGACACGCCTGCCCGAGCGGATGTCGCGGACCATGATACCCTTGGCGATGTGCGTCCCATAGAGTTGCTTGTCGCTCACGATGACGGCCGCGAGGGCGGTCCGGAAGAGCTTGCTCAGGTCCTGGCGTATCCAGATTTCGTAGCGGTTCTCGCGGAACCATTCGCGTATCCGGGGCGTCACGGCCCCCTCGAAGGCGCGCTCGAAGGCTTCCTCCGCGCCGCGGAAGATGGGCGACTTGAAGACCCCTTCCAGCACGAGGGTTTCGGAAATCACGTCAGGGGCCTTGCCGGCCTCGGCCAGCAGCGTGTTGCGGACGACGTCGCTCTGCGCCCGCAGCGTCTTCTGGACCGTGTCGAAGACACTGCGGATCCTGGCTTCGATCTCGTCGTCGAGCTTCGTGTCCAGGTCATAGTGCGGGAGGACCTTTTCGCGCGCCTCCTGGCGGAGGATCTCGGTCGCCGCCGGATCCTGAACGTACATGTCCTCGGGTGCCTTGATGTCCCGGCGGACGATGTCCCCAACCCGGTAGCTGACGGAGGTGGAGTAGAGGCCCGTCGTCGTGACGAGCGCGATGAAGAGGCTCAGCGCGGCTCCCATCACCCATGGGAAGTAGGCGCCGCCCACCATGGCCCGCTGAGAGGGCTTCCGGGCCCCGCCGCGGGGCTGGAGCCGGCGCGGAAAGCCGTTCTTGGCTTTGCCGGACGCTTTCTGGGTGCCGGTTCGCGTCATCAGGAAGTTATCCTCGAGAGGCCCCTAAGCTGCGCGTACGGCCGGCGGAGGGAGTCAGACCCGGGTCGCTTCATAGGCGGAGACGATTTTTCGGACCAGCGGGGTTCGGACGACGTCCCGCTCCGTAAAGAAGATGAACCGCACCTCTTCGAGATGGGTCAGCACCTTATGGACGTGAATGAGGCCGCATCCCGCCGATTCCGGCAGATCGATCTGGGTAATATCCCCTGTGACGATGGCTTTGCTGCCCGTCCCCAGGCGAGTCAAGAACATCTTCATCTGCTCCGGGGTCGTGTTCTGCGCCTCATCCAAGATGATGAACGAGTCGTTCAGCGAGCGCCCGCGCATGTAGGCCAGGGGCGCGACCTCGATCTCTCCCCGCTGGATGAGGCGCTCGGCCCGCTCGAACTCCACCATGTCGTTCAACGCGTCGAAGAGAGGGCGGAGGTAGGGGTTCACCTTCTCCTGGAGGTCGCCGGGCAGAAAGCCGAGCTTCTCCCCCGCCTCCACCACCGGACGGGTGAGGACGATGCGCGAATAGGCTTTCTGGAGCAGGCCGGACACGGCCGCCGCCATGGCGAGATAGGTTTTCCCGGTTCCGGCGGGGCCGATGCCGAAAACCACGTCGCACTGGCGGATGGCCTCCAGGTAGTCCCGCTGCACCGGGCTCTTCGGGATGATGTAGCGCCGCTTCGATGAAACCGAGATACGCCCGGCCGCCAGGTCGCGCAGGGTGAGGCCCGGCTCGCCCACCACCGCCCGCACCAGGGTCGCCACTTCGGAGGGATCGAACCGCACCCCTTCCTCTAGGCAGGCCTGCAGGTCGTCCAGGAAGCGCAGGGCCGCATCCACGGGGGCGGACTCGCCCTCCGCCGAGAAGCCTTCGGAGGTGACGCGAATCTTCACCCCGAATGCCTTCTCCACCGCCCGGAGGGATTCATCCCGGTTTCCGATGATGTGGATGAGCCGATCAGGCCCTGCTAGAGGGGAAGCGGATGTCCGGATGGCCAAAAGGTCTCTGCTCCTCGCGCGGTGACGTACGTCACACCGGGGCGGATCGTACGCTGGCCGTCAGGGGGCGTCAATAGGTTGAAGTTCCCCAGTTTCGTAAAAAATACGCCTCAATTTCGAGGGTGGAACCGATCCAAGGTGTCCCGGAGGGCGTCCCGGTCCACCTGGGTGTAGATCTCGGTCGTCGAAATATCGGCGTGGCCCAGAAGGGCCTGGACCGCCCGGAGGTCCGCCCCCCGCCGCAGAAGATGGGTCGCGAAGCTGTGCCGCAGCATGTGTGGGCTCACTTCCTTTTGAATATCAGCGGCTTTCGCCCAAAGCTTCAACCGGACCCAGAAGGCCTGCCGGGTCATCGGCCCGCCCCGGCGGGTCAAGAAAAGATGCTCCGACAGCCTCCCCCGCCGGAACGCGGGCCGGACCTCATCAAGGTAGTCCGCCAGCCGGCGGCGGGCCACATCGCCCAAAGGCACCAGGCGAGTCTTATCCCCTTTCCCGTGAATGAGGCAGAACCCCGCGTCGAGCCGGACCTGGCCCAGGCCCAGCCCCACCAGCTCGCTCACCCGCAGGCCCGTCGCGTAGAGGAGCTCCAGCATCGCACCGTCCCGCTGTCCCTCGAGGGTTTTCTCATCCGGGGCGGCCAGGAGGCGGTCCACCTCGTCGTCCGTTAAAGTTTTCGGCAGGCGCTTCCAGGCGGCGGACTGAGCCATGTCGGCCGTGAAGTTCGTCTTCACCCGCTCTTCCTGCACCAAGAAGCGCGCGAAGGCCCGCAGTGTCGAGAGGTGCCGGCGCAGGGTTCGATCGGACTTTCCCAGCCGGCGCTGGGCGCCCAGGTAGGCGGCCACGGCCGGCCGGTCCCAGGCCAGAGGGTTTCCCGCCCCCGTCTCCTGGGCCCAGGCGAGGAAGGAGCGCACGTCGAAGGCGTAGCTCTCCACCGTCAGAGGGGCGAGGCGGCGCTCCACCGCAAGGAAGTCCTCGAAGGAGCGCAGCAACTCCCCGAGCTCCGGCGCAAGGCTCCTCCTGGGCTGCGCGGGGGATTTGGGCTTCACGCGCCGGACGATGTCGAGGCCCTCCTTCTCCCCAGGCGCAAGAGCCCCCGCCAAGGGACCCTTCCTTCCGGGGCGAACGCGTCGCACAGCCAGGCATAGATCGCCACCGCGGCGGACAGGATCCCGAGCAGGGTCAGCGCCCGCACCAGGAACGAGGCCTGGGCGGGCCAGAGCAGGATGACCGCCAGCCAGGCCGCCGCTCCGATGCCGGCGGAGATGGGCAAAAGCTGCCGGACCGCCCGCCCCAGTTCCTCGCCGGGCCATTCGCCTCCCGCGCCCCGCAAGCCCCGGACCAGCATGGCCGCGTTCAGGGCGCTCGAGAACGTCGTCCCGAGGGCCAAGCCCACGAACCCAAGGGGGAACATCAGGAGGAGGCTGAGGAGGATGTTGGCCGCTACGGCGGCATAGGCGCACCGCATGGGGTAGCGCGTGTCGAGCCGGGTGTGGAAGGCGGCGGACAGGAGGCGGACGAACCCGAAGAACACAAGCCCCAGGGCATAGGCGCGCAGGGCGGCGGCGCTGGCCGCCGTCTGCTCGGGCCCGAAGGCCCCGCGCTGAAAAAGCACTTCCATGATGGGATAGGCCAGCGCCAGGAGGCCGAACGTCGCGGGAAGGGTGATGTAGAGGGTCAGCTTCCCGGACTCGGCGAGGATGCGGCGCCAGCCCTCCCCCGCCCCTTCCTGGTTGCGCCTTCCCTCGGCGGCCCGCTCCGAGAGGACCGGGAAGGCCGCGGCCATCACCGCCAGGCTCAGGATGCCATGGGGGAACTGCACCAGCCGGTTCGCGTAGTAGAGATACGAAATGGCGCCCTCCTGCAGGAAGGAGGCCAGCCAGCGGTTCGCGAGGCTGTTCAGGTGCAGGATGGCCGCGGCGAAGGCCGCCGGCGCCATGAGCCGGAGGAACCGCATGACGCCGGGCGTCGCCCACGGCACGGCCGGGGCGGGCAAGACGCCCGCGCGCACCATGAGCGGAAGCTGGCAGAGGGCCTGGAGAATCCCCCCCGCCACCACGGCGGCGGCCAGCCAGTAGACGGCATCCTCCCCGGCGCCGAGCCATCCCGCCGCGAGGAGGGCCGCGATCATTACGACGTTCTGGATCGCCGGGGTCGCGGCGGGCACGAAGAACCGCCGGGCCGCGTTCAGGAGGCCCGCCGCGATGGCCCACAGGCCGATGAAGAACAAGAAGGGGAACATGATGCGCGTCAGGCGGACGGCCAGGGCGAATTTCTCCGGATGGCCCCTGAAGCCCGAGGCCAGCACGCTGACGAGAAAGCCGCTGAAGATCACCCCGAGGAGGCACATCACGGCCAGGAACGCCCCGACCAGGATGGCCACCGCCCCCGAGAACCGCCGGGCGGCCTCCGGGCCCTCTTCTTTCCGGATCTCGGTGTAAATGGGGATGAGGGAGGAGTTCAGCGCCCCTTCCATGAACAGGTTGCGGAAGAGGGCCGGGATGGCGAAAGCTACGAAAAAGGCGTCCGCCGCGAGGCCGGCCCCGAGGGCGCGGGCGATGAGGATGTCCCGGACGAATCCCGCGATCCGGCTGATGAGGGTGGCCGCGCCGATGGTCCCGGCGGAGCGGGAGATTCCCTCCCGTCTCGGTGGGGGCGGCGATATGGGCGGCGAATCCGGCTCCAGAGCCACACACCTGGTTCCACGGGCGGGAATAGGCGGCCGGCTTGACAAGGCTCAGACGCGTGCTATTTTAGCCCGCCGTTGGCGGCATCTCAAGCAAGCCGCGTAAAAACCCGAAAAAGGAGCCGATACCAGGTGGCCACCACCCGATCCGCGAAAAAGCGTCACCGCCAGAGCCTGGCGCGCCGGGCCCGCAACCGCATCGTCCGTGGCCGCGTCCGCTCGGCGGTCAAGAACGTCACTGCGGCCATCGAGCAGAAGGGCAATGCCGCCGAGGCCCTGCGCGGCGCCCAGAAGCTCCTCGACAAGGCGGCCGCCCGCGGCGTCATCCACCGCAATAACGCCTCGCGGAAGGCTTCCCGCCTCGCCCGCCGCATCCACAAGGAAAGCGCGGCGAAAAAGGGCTAGCTCGGCCGGGCCCCTCCCGCCCCGGTCCGTTTCCTGCGCCCGAACCCTCCCGGGTCCTGGCCCATCTCCAGGATGAGCATTTCGAGCGCCTCCCGCCTGCGCCGGTCGTCTCCTGTGCGCTTGATCCGGCGGTCCACCTCGACCAGCTTGCCGTACAGTTCGCGCAGGAAGCGCCCACTCGCACCCCTGACCTCCTGCGCTAGCCGCTCGGCGGCGAAGGGGGGGATCTTCAGGACCGAGGCCACCTCCCGGGCGGGCCTCCCCTTCAGCGAGAGCGCCTTCGCCGAGAGCCAGCGGCGGAGCTGCGAGCGCAGCATGCCCACCAGCGCGTACTGGGATTCCGTCTCGCACAGGCGCCGGAGCATCACGAGCGCGCCGGCCGTGTCCCCCGCCGCGAGGGTATCGCCGAGCTTGAACATCGCGTCCACCCGCGAGCGTCCCACCACCTCCCGCACCTCTTCCTCTCCCGCCTCCCCTCCCGGGCCCACGTAGGTGGCGAGTTTCTCCAGCTCGGCCCGGAGGCGTCCCAGGGAGCGCTCCACCATTTCCACCAGCAAGTTCGCCGCCTCCAGCCGGAGGGTGATGCCCAGCTCCGCCGCCTGGGCGCGGGCCCACTCGGGCAGCTCGCTCTCGGAAGGCGCCTCCAGGCGCACTTCCACGCCCGCCTGGGCGAGCTTGCGGAAGAAGGTGAAGCGCATATCCGCCTTGTCCGTGATGAACAGGAGGACGGCGGTCTCGGGCGGCCTCTCCACGAGCGGGAGGAGCACCCCCGCATCCTCTTCCTTCACCTGCTCGAAGCCCCGTACCTCGACGAGGCGCCGCTCGGCCATGAATGGGAGGGTCTGGGCGGCGGCGGCCACGTCGGCGGCCTTCGCCTCGGGCCAATGGAAGCGATCGTAGTTGAAGTCCGCCGCCTCCTTCGGGAGGACGGCCCGCCGGATGGCCTGCACGGCCTGGTCCCGCAGCAGCGCCTCGGGGCCGTGCAGCAAATAGAGCGGAGAGAGCTTCCCCTTCTTGAGGTCCGCGAGGAGGAGCCGGAGGCCGGCGCCGGAGGAGCCCGGGGAGCGGCGCGCGGCCATTAATTAGAAGCCTTCCAGGATAAGGCTGAGCAGGTCCTCGGCGAACTGAGTGGCGGCGGCGCCGATGGCTCCGGTCCGGGCCTGCTGGCTTCCGCCGATGGCGGCGGCGATGTCGTACTCCGCCTCGGAGTCGATTTCCTGGTTGAGGATGATGCGCCCCCGCTGGGTGTCCCGCAGCAGGACGCGCGTGCGGATGAGGATGCGGAAGCGCCGAACCTGATCCGCTCCGCTGAAGCCGATGGGGTCCAGCCGGTACTCGCTGACCGCCGCGTCCAGCACGAGATCCGCATCCGCCAAGTCCGCCAGCCGGAGCCGGCCGTCCAGGAGGAACCTCTGCCGCACGGAGTTCGTCAGGGTTACGTCGAGTTCGGGCTCGCGCGTGTAGTTCTGGATCAGGGGGATGGCGATGGAGCGGGCGTCGCCCAGCGAGGCCGGGCGCCGCGTTCCCTCCAGGGTATACCCGCAGCCGCCCAGAAACGCGAGAAGCGCCGCCAGGAGCATCCCCCTGCCGCCCACCCAAAAGCGCCTCATACCTCGACCTCCAGCGAAAGGCCCCGCCCCTCGGGGCGGCGGAAGACCGCACGCTCGCCCACGGCCACGAGCTCCAGGTAATGGGCGGGATTCGTCTCGCACATGGTCAGATTCAGGTCCACCGGCGAGGCCGAGAGCGCCCGCAGGGCGCCCTGGAAGGTCTCGGCCGCGATGGCGGAAAAGCCCGCCCCGCGCGTTTCCCTGCCCACGACGGTCATGGAGATGCTCCGGGCGGAAGTGCGGAGCAGCCGGTCCACGATTTTCTCTACCCTGAGGGAAAGGGCCGAGAGGGTCAATCCCTGCCCCGCCCCCAGCCCAGCGAACAGGACGTAGTCGGGTGCCAAACGGCCGCGCGTGGCGATGAGGGCTTGGGAGCTCCACCTGCCGCTCAGGCGACCCTCCTGGATCAAGCGGCTCGCTTCCCCGCCGAGAAGAACGTCCATGCGCTCGGCGAGGCCGCGCAGAGGGATCTCTTCCTGCGTGAAGGCGGAGACGGCCACGAAAACCGGGATCGTCTCTAACGGCCGGGGGGAGAGGCGGACGCGGATCACGTCACGCGAGGGTCTGTTCGCGCAGCAAGCGGTCCAGGACGGCGTTCACGAAGCCCGCGGAGGTTTCCGGGCCGTACTGCTTGGCCAAGTCCACGGCCTCGTCGATGGCCACCTGCGGGGGCGTCTCGGGAAAATAGAGGATTTCGCAGGCACCCAGGCGGAGGAGGCACCGCGTGACGGCGTCCATGCGGTGGAGGGTCCAGCGCTTGCTCAGGTCCGAGAGGATGCGGTCGATCTCCTGCCGGTTCTCCAGCAGCTTCCGGGCGAGCCGCTCCGCGAAATCCCGGTCATCCTCCCGGTCGGCGTTGAGCCGGAAGAAATTGGCCAGCTCCTCGTCCGGATTCCCCTCGACCCGGTCCAGGTGGTACAGCAGGTGGAAGGCCATCTCCCTGCCCGCTCTTCGGCCTCCCATGGCTATTTCCTTTGTCTCCGGCGGGCTTGTGTCTTGCGCATCTGCGCCGCGAGGGTGGCCATCTCGACGGCGGCCAGGGCGCCCTCGTAACCCTTGTTCCCCATCTTCGCGCCGCTGCGTTCGATGGCCTGCTCGACGTTCTCGGCCGTGATGATGGCGAAGATGGCTGGAACGCCCGTCTGGAGCGAAACCTGGGAGATACCCTTCGCTGCCTCGCCGCAGACCAAATCGTAATGGGTCGTTCCGCCTCGGATGACGCAGCCCAGGCAGACGACGGCGTCATAGGTCCCCGTCTCGGCGAGCTGCTTGGCCGCGGCGGGAATCTCCATGGCCCCGGGGACCCTCACCAGGTCCACCGCGCCTTCCTCCACTCCGCACTTCCGCAGCGCCTCCTGGGCGCCCTCGATGAGGTGCTTGACGATGAAGTCGTTGAAGCGCGAGGCGACGAGGGCGAACCTCAAGCCCCGGCCGTTGAAGTTCCCCTCGTACGTCATTCCCACGTCGCTTCTCCCTTTGGGTGGCTACGGACGCTGGAAGTAGGAATCGCCTCCGGTCCCTTTCCCAGAGCCCGGGAAGGGCGGCTCGACGCCCACCGGCACGCGGCCCTCGAGCTTCAGGCCGTAGCCGCCCAGCGCCACCAGGCGCCGCTCGTCGTTCGTGAGGACGCGGATGCGCTTGAGCCCGAGGTCCACCAGTATCTGCGCCCCGATGCCGTAGTCCCGGAAATCGGGCGGCACGGAAACCCGGCCGCCGTCCGCCCCGGCCGAGGGACGGGCGTCCTCCTCCGGGGAGGGCTCGGCCTGGAGGTAGACGAAGGCGCCCTTCCCCGCATCCCGTATGGCGGAGAGGGCGTTTCGCGTGCGGTCCGAGCAGTCCTTCCGCAGGAGCCCCAGCAGATCCCAAATCGCGTTGACGGGCTGCACCCGGATCAGCGTCGGCTCCTCGGCCCGCAGCTCGCCCATCGTCAGCGCCAGGTGGATGCGCCCCGTGGTGCGGTTGCGGTAGGCCACGGCGTGGAACCGCCCGTATTCGGTCTCGACCTCCGCCTCGTCCATCCGCTCCACCAGGCGCTCGTGCTGCATCCGGTAGGCGATGAGGTCCTTGATGGTGACCAGGCTCAGCCCGAGCCGGCGGGCCATCTTCGCCAGATCGGGCAGGCGCGCCATGGAGCCGTCGTCCTTCAGGACCTCGCAGAGCACTCCCGCGGGGTTGAGGCCGGCGAGGCGGGCGAGGTCCACCGCACCCTCGGTGTGGCCCGCCCGGCGCAGGACACCGCCCGGCTGGGAGCGGAGCGGGAAGATGTGGCCCGGCGTCACCAGGTCCGAAGGCTTCGCCCCGGGCCGGATGGCGGTCAGGACGGTGTGGGCGCGGTCGTGGGCGCTGATGCCGGTGGTCACCCCCTCGCGGGCCTCGATCGAGACGGTGAAGGCGGTCCCGAAGGGCGACCCGTTGCGGTAGCGGGGGACCATCATCGGGAGGTCGAGGGCCTCCACCTTCTCCGGGGTCAGAGCGAGGCAGACGAGGCCCCGGGCGTTCTTCGTCATGAAGTTGATGGCCTCGGGCGTCACCTTCTCGGCCGCAAGGATGAGGTCGCCCTCGTTCTCGCGGTCCTCGTCGTCCACGAGGATGACGATGCGCCCCTCGCGCATGTCCCCGATGGCCTCCTCGATGGCCGAAAAGACGCTTTCGTTTTCTTTCTCGGGCCGGACCGGTTGCGTTCTAGGCATAGCCGTGCGCTTTGAGAGCCTCCAGGGTGACGCCCCGGCCGGCCGCGCCGGGCTGGGCGTGCGGGGCGAGAAGTTTCTCCACGTACTTTCCGATCAAGTCGGCCTCGAGGTTGAGCGGAGCGCCGTCCGCCTTGGCCGCGAGCGTGGTGCGTTCGCTCGTGTGGGGGATGACGGCCACCGAGAAGGCGCCCATTTCCACCCCCGCCACCGTCAGGCTGATCCCGTCCACCGCGACCGAGCCCTTGAGCACCACGTAGCGCATCACCTCTTCCGGGGCCTCGACCGTGAGCCAGACCGAGTCCCCCTCGGCCCTCCGGCCCCGGAGCCTCCCCACCGCGTCCACATGGCCGGTGACGAGGTGGCCGCCCAGGCGGTCCCCTAGGGCCATGGCGCGCTCGAGGTTGCAGCCGTCCCCCATCCGGAGGGCGTCGAGATTGGTGCGGCGCAGGGTTTCGGGCGAGAGGTCCGCCTCGAAGCCTGAGGCGTCGAAGGCCACCACGGTCACACAGGCCCCGTTCACCGCGATGGAGTCGCCCAGCTTGGCCCCCGGAACGATGGAGGGGGCCTCGACTCCCAGGCGCGCCCCGCCCTCGCCCTTCCGCAGGGAGCGAACCCGGCCCACCGCCTCCACGATGCCGCTAAACATCCCCGTCTTCTCCGAAATCTGCCCAGACCGGCGGGGCGAGATAGCCCTCGACGAGCAGATCCTCTCCCAGCGCCTCGTGGCGCACGTAAGAGAGGCGAAGGGCCTGGCCCGGCGTGCGGGGAGCGAGACCCGCGACCGCTCCCCGCGCGCTCTCATCTCCCATGATAAGAGGGGCCAGGAAGAAAAGCACCTTATGGGCCAGCCCTTCCCGCAGAAAAGCCCCGTGGACGCGCCCCCCGCCCTCCACCAGGAGGTGGCGCACTCCCCGCTCCCCCAGTTCCCGGAGCAAGGGAGCGAGCGGCACCCGGCCCGCGCCGGAAGGCCCCAGCCGGAGGACCTCGGCCCCTTTCCGCCGGAGGAGCGCCTCCTTGTCGGCCGGGGCATCCCGGGTGGCGGCCAAAATTGTAGCAACCTCTCGATCCGGGGGCAATACTTTCGCCGTTTCAGGGGTTTTCAGCCGGGAATCTAGAATTACCCTGAGGATAGGCTTCCCCTCCCTCCCTTCCGGGCGGGAGGTGAGGAGGGGGTCGTCCCTGAGGACCGTCTCCACCCCGACGAGGATGGCATCCACCCGATCCCGGTAACCGTGCGCCCAGGCCCGCGCCTTCTCTCCCGTGAGCCAGCGGCTCGCCCCGGCGCGCGAGGCGATGCGCCCATCCAGGCTCGCCGCCGCCTTGAGGGTGACGAGGGGCCGCCCGTCGCGGTGCCAGGTGAAGAACCCCTCGTTCAGCCGCACCGCCTCCCGGGCCCGGAGACCCACCTCCACGCGGATGCCGGCATCCACCAGAATTTGAAAGCCCCGCCCCGCGGTGCGCGGATCGGGGTCCTGGACCGCGGCCACCACCCGGGTGACGCCCGCCCCCGCGACGGCGGGGGCGCAGGGGGGAGTGCGGCCCTGGTGGGCGCAAGGCTCAAGGGTGATGTAAAGGGTGCCGCCGCGGGCGCGCTCCCCCGCCTCCCGCAGTGCGACCGCCTCAGCGTGGGGAGCGCCCGCCCGCTCATGGAAGCCCTGCCCGGCCGGACGCCCGCCGGCGTCCAATACCACGGCGCCCACGGCGGGATTCGGGCTGGTGCGCCCGGCGCCCCGCGCGGCGAGGACCAGGGCCTCGCCCATCCAGCGGAGATCGCGTTCCCGTTGAGTCTCCACGCCGGCCCTAGCCCTCCGTCCGGAGGATCAATGGACCTCCACGCGCTGGTAGGCCCCGTGATCGATGGCGGCCTGGGCGGCGGCGAGGCGGGCGATGGGCGCCCGGTAGGGCGCGCAGGAGACATAGTCCATCTTCACCAGGTGGCAGAACTCCACCGAGGAAGGCTCGCCCCCGTGCTCGCCGCAGATGCCGATCTCGAGGCCGGATCGGCTCTTGCGCCCCCGCTCGAGCCCGATGCGGACCATCTCGCCCACCCCCTCGCGGTCGATGGCCACGAAGGGATCGCGCGGGATGAGGTTCTTCTCGATATATTCGGGGAGGAAGCGCCCCGCGTCGTCCCGGCTCAGGCCGTAGGTGAGCTGGGTGAGGTCGTTCGTGCCGAAGCTGAAGAACTCGGCCGTCTCGGCGATCTGGCCGGCCACCAGGCACGCGCGCGGGATCTCGATCATCGTCCCGATGAGGTAGCGCACCTGGACGCCCTTCTCCTGGATGACCTTCTCGGCCGTCTCCTGGACGAGCCTGCGGTTGTACTCCCACTCGGCGACGCCGGCGGTGAGCGGAATCATGATCTCCGGGAAGACGTTGACGCCCTTCTTCTTCATCTCGCAGGCGGCCTCGATGATGGCTCTCGCCTGCATCTCGGAGATCTCCGGAAAGGTGACCGCCAGGCGGCAGCCCCGGTGGCCGAGCATGGGGTTCTGTTCCTTGAGGACCTCGGCCGCGTGCGCGACCGCCTCGGCGCTCACCCCCAGCAGCTTGGAGACCTGCCTCATGTCCTGCTCGGTCTTGGGCAGGAACTCGTGCAGGGGCGGGTCCAGCAGGCGGATGGTGACGGGACGATCCTTCATCACGCCGAAGATGCCGAGGAAGTCCTCGCGCTGCATGGGGAGGAGCCGGGCGAGCGCCTTGCGGCGTCCCTCCTCGTTCTCGGCGAGGATCATGGCGCGCACCGAGTCGATGCGGTCGCCCTCGAAGAACATGTGCTCGGTGCGGCAGAGGCCGATGCCCTCGCAGCCGTACTTGACGGCGGCCTCGCTGTCCTTGACGGTGTCGGCGTTGGCCCGCACCCCCAGGGTGCGCACCTCGTCGGCCCAGGACATGAGGGTGGCGAAGTTCCCCGCCAGCTCGGGCGCCTTGAGCTTCGCCTGTCCGAGGATGACCTCGCCCGTGGTGCCGTTCAGGGAGATCCAGTCCCCCTCCTTGATCTCCAGGCCGCGCGCCCGGACCACCCTCTGGGCGGTGCGCACGTCCAGCTCGCCGCACCCGGTGACGCAGCACTTGCCCATCTGCCGGGCCACGACGGCGGCGTGGGAGGTGAGCCCGCCCCGCGCGGTCAGGATGCCCCGGGCCGCGTTCATGCCCTTGATGTCCTCCGGGCTCGTCTCGTTCCGCACGAGCACCACGGCATCCCCGGCCGCCGACCGCTTCACCGCGTCCTCGGCGGTGAAGACCACCTTCCCCACCGCCGCGCCGGGGGAGGCCCCGAGGCCCTTGGCGATGACATTGAGCTTCTGGGCGGGGTCGATGGAGGGGTGCAGGAGCTGATCGAGGCTGTCGGCGTCCACCTTCTTGAGGGCGCCTCGCTTGTCGAGGAGGCCCTCCTTCACAAGCTCGACTGCGATGCGAACGGCCGCGGGTGCGGTGCGCTTGCCGTTGCGCGTCTGGAGCATGAAGAGGCGGCCGTTCTGGATGGTGAACTCCATGTCCTGCATGTCCTTGTAGTGCTCCTCGAGCCGCCGGGCGATGGCCACGAACTCCTCGAAGCACTTGGGCATGCGGTCCTTGAGGGTGGCGATGGGCTCGGGGGTGCGGATGCCGGCCACCACGTCCTCCCCCTGGGCGTTGAAGAGGATCTCGCCGTAGAGGGCCTTCTCCCCCGTGGCGGGGTTGCGCGAGAAGGCCACGCCCGTTCCGCAGTCGTCCCCCATGTTGCCGAACACCATGCACTGCACGTTCACCGCGGTCCCCCAGGTGTGGGGGATGTTATAGAGGCGGCGGTAGGTGATGGCTCGCTCGTTGTTCCAGGATTTGAACACGGCCTCGACGGCGAGCTGGAGTTGCTCGTAGGGGTCCTGCGGGAAGCCGCGGCCCGTCTTCTCCTTGACCAGCGCCTCGTAGTCCTTCGCGAGCTGGGCCATGTCGTCGGCGGTGAGGTCCAGATCGGTCTTCGCCTTGCGGCGCTCCTTGAGGGCGTTCATCCGCTCCTCGAAGTCGTGGTGCTTCATCCCCAGGACCACGTTCCCGAACATGTTGATGAAGCGCCGGAAGCTGTCGTAGGCGAAGCGGCGGTTGCCCGTCTTCTTGGCGAGGGTCTCCACCGTCTTGTCGTTGGTTCCCAGGTTGAGGATGGTGTCCATCATGCCGGGCATCGAGGCCCGGGCGCCCGAGCGGACGCTCACGAGCAGCGGGTTCTCCCCGCCGCCGAACTGCGCGCCCATCGCTTTTTCCAGGCGGGCCATCTGGCGCTTCACCTCGTCCCACAGCCCGGCCGGCATGGCCTTGCTCTTGAGGTACTCCAGGCACATCTCGGTCGTGATGGTGAAACCCGGAGGGACGGGGATGCCCAGGCTGGCCATCTCGGCCAGGTTGGCCCCCTTGCCCCCGAGGAGATCGCGCAGGCCTGCGCCGCCGTCCGTGCGGTCCCCCCCGAAGGCGTAAACCATTTTCTTCTCGGCCATGAAACCATCCTCCTGGAGAAACCCCGAGGGATGAGGAATAAGCGGCGGTGAATGAAACGCGCGCCCGGCTAGGACGTGGGGCGCGCCTGAATCTTGGCAAAATCCGCCACGGGAGAAAAGAGGCCCGCCACCTGGGCCATGAGGGCCAGCCGGTTGCGGCGGACGGCCGCATCTTCGGCCATCACGAGGACATCGTCAAAGAACCGGTCCACGGCCGGCCGGAGCCCGGCCACCCGGGCCGTGGCCGAGGCGTAGGCCGCCTCCACGGAGGAGACCTCGCTCCGGCGCGCGCTCCGGTGGGGGGCGAGCAGCCCCTCCACCTCCCGGACGGCCTTCCCGGCGGCCTCGGCCAGGCCCTTCTCGGAGGGCTCCGCCAGCAGGCCCGGCTCGACGGGCCCGAGCCCCGCCTCCCCGGCCTTCCCCTCGGCCCGGGCCTGGCGGACGATGTTCGAGACCCGCTTGAAGGTGGTGGTCAGGGGCTCGAAGGTCTCGGCGCTGGCGGCCAGCCTCTCCAGGGCCTTGAGGCGGGCCCGGGCGTCCACCGGGTCGTGCCAGCCCTTCCCCTCCGAGGCCGAGAGCACCGCCTCGACCAAGTCCCCGCGAGCGCCCTCCCGGGAGAGGACGGCCTTGAGCCGGTCCCGCAGGAAGTCCGAGAGGCGGGCCAGCACGTCCCCTTGCTTGTCCTTGAACTTGGCGTAGAGGGGCTCCAGGGCCTGGGCGGCGAACTCGGGGAGAGAAAGGCGGTAGCCCTTCGCCATCGCAATCTGGAGGATGGCGTTCGCCCCCCGGCGGAGGGCGTAAGGGTCCTCCGAGCCGCTGGGAAGGTAGCCCAGGCCGATCATCCCCGCCAGGGTGTCCATCCGGTCGGCCATCCCCACCAGGGCGCCGATGTGGCCCGCAGGGAGCGCGTCCCCTTCCCCCCTCGGGAGGTAGTGCTCGAAGATGGCTTTGGCGACCTCGGGGTCCACCTTGGCGCGGATGGCGTAGTATTCCCCCATCTTTCCCTGGAGCTCGGGGAACTCCCCGACCATGCCGCTGGTCAGATCCGCCTTGGCGAGCCGGGCGGCCTCCCCCACCTGGACGGTGAAGTCCCGCCCCCGCTCGGGGAAAAGCCGTTCCCTGAGCCACCCCGCGAGCAGCCGGAAGCGCTCGGCCTTCTCGAAGCTCGTGCCGAGGCGGGGATGGTAGACCACGCCCCGCAGGCGCTGGGCCATCTCGTCCAGCGAGGTCTTGAGGTCGAGCTTCCAGTAGAATTCGGCGTCCTCGAGCCGCGCCCGCACCACCCGCTCGTAGCCCTTGCGGACGACGGACATGTCCCGCGCCTTCGTGTTGCTGAAGCCCACGAAGTCGGGGAGGAGCCTGCCGCCGTCCTTCCCCCGGAGGGCGAAGCAGCGCTGGTTCACCTCAAGCGTCGAGATGATGACCTCCTCCGGGAGGTCCAGGAAGCGCTCCTCGAACCGGCAGGCCACCGGGAAGGGCCACTCCACCAGGAAGGCCACCTTTTCGACCAGGCGCTCGACGGCACCGGGGCTCGCCGCCGGCTGCCCTCCGACCCTCCCGGCTTCTGCCTGGAGGTCCTCCCGGATTATCTGCTTTCGGCGCTCGGGGTCGGGCTCGACGAAGTTTTCCCGCAAAACCTTCAGGTATTCCTTGAAATCTTTTACTTGAAATGTGGCGTCTGAGGCCATGAAGCGGTGGGCGCGGGTGGTGGAGCCAGATCCTGGGAAAGGTGTTGTACCTATGCCTGCAGGAAGCGGTCGAAATGTAATGGCACTTTCCCCATAAAGGGCTAATGTCCACCGAACCGGACGGACAAATGTTGCTTTACTTTCTCCTATCCGCATGGATTTTGGCGAGGGCAACCGAACAATAAATAAAGTGAGGATAATCTTGAGCATTTCATCGGAGGGCAATCCTTTCTCTTCTTTGTAAAACATCAGCCGCTCGCCCTTCTCCGTCTGCTTGCGGCGGAGGGCTGATACTTCGACACCGTTGGTCTTGGCGAAGCCGAGGGCGGCCTTGGTGGGCTTGCCGTCCTTGTCGAAGGCGGCGGAGACGGGGGGGCCGAGGATTTCCTGGGAGAGGGGCTCCTGGCGCTCGGCGAGGTCCTCCACGTGGAGGACGAGGCGGCGGGGCGTTCCCAGGGTGGAGAGACCCTTGTAGCCGAGCCGCGCTTCCTTGAAGGCGGCCTCGGCCTTCTCCTTCAGCGCCGCGAGGAGCCCGGGCATGTAGACGGAGGGGATCTCCTCCGTCCCGATCTCGAAGAGAAGTTCCTTGCCCAAAAGGGTCTCCCAGACTCAGGCCGTCGCGGCCTGGGGCTCGAATTTCTGCGCGTATGCCTTCACCCACCGCTCCCGCTCGCCCTTGTCCTGGATGAGCGGGAAACCCGCCTTACGGCGCGACTCGATGTAGGCCTCGGCGCAGGCGCGGGCCATCTTGCGGATGCGGCCGATGTAGCGCGCCCGTTCGCTCACGCTGATGGCGCGGCGGGCGTCCAGGAGGTTGAAGGCGTGGGAGCACTTGAGCGCCTGGTCGTAGGCCGGGAACGTGAGGCCCTTGGCGATGAGCTTCTCCCCCTCGGCTTCGAACTTGTTGAAGAGGTCGAAGAGGAGCGCCACGTCGGCCTCCTCGAAGTTGTAGCGGCTGAACTCGACCTCGGTCTGGTGGTGGACGTCGCCGTACTTCACGACATTCTCTCCGTCCCGCACCCAGACGAGGTCGTAGACGCTCTCCACCCCCTGGAGATACATGGCGATGCGCTCGAGGCCGTAGGTGAGCTCGGCCGAGATGAGGTCGAGGTCGAGCCCCCCCGCCTGCTGGAAATAGGTGAACTGGGTGACCTCCATGCCGTCCAGCCAGACCTCCCAGCCGAGGCCCCAGGCGCCGAGGTTGGGCGACTCCCAGTCGTCCTCGACGAAGCGGATGTCGTGCTCCAGGGGGTCGATGCCCAACTCGCGCAGACTGCCGAGGTAGAGCTCCTGCACGTCCGGTGGCGAGGGTTTCAGGATCACCTGGTACTGGTAGTAGTGCTGGAGGCGGTTCGGGTTCTCGCCGTAGCGGCCGTCGGTGGGCCGGCGGCTGGGCTCGACGTAGGCGACCTTCCATGGCTCCGGCCCGAGCGAGCGGAGGAAGGTGGCCGGGTTCATGGTGCCGGCGCCCTTCTCGATGTCGTAGGGCTGCTGGATGAGGCAGCCCTGCCCCGCCCAGTAGCGCTCCAGGCCCAGGATCACCTCCTGGAAGGTGGGCGGATGGCTCACCCGACGAACTCCTTGTGCAGCGCCTGGGTGGCCGCGTGGGCCTGCTCCTGGAGGACGACGACCGAGATGGAGATCTCGGAGGTCGAGATCATCATGATGTTGACGCCGGCTTTGGCCAGGGTGCGGAAGGCGCGCGCGGCGACCCCCGCCTGGCTCTTCATGCCGATGCCCACGAGGGAGACCTTGGCCACCCCGTCGTCGCGCGTGATGCGGGAGGCCTCGAGCTCGGGCAGCGTCTCGCGCAGGATGCGCTCGGCCTCGCCCGCCATGTCGCGGTTGACGGTGATGGAGATGTCCGTCAGCCCCCCCTCGCTCACGTTCTGCACGATCACGTCCACCGCGATGGACTTGTCGGCCAGGCTCCCGAAGAGCGCCGAGGCGATGCCGGGCTTGTCCGGCACCCCGATGACTGTCAGCTTGCTCTGCTTCACGTCGCAGCTCACCCCGCTCACCGCGGGGGCCTCGATGCCTTCCATCTCGGGCGTGATCAAGGTCCCTTCCCCTTCGTCGAATGAGGAGCGGACGACGAGCGGCAGCCGGTACTTGGCCGCCAGGTCCACGGAGCGGGGCTGGAGCACCTTGGCGCCCAGCGAGGCCAGCTCCATCATCTCCTCGAAGGAGATGCGCCCCAGGCGCCGGGCCGCCGGCACGATGCGCGGGTCGGCCGTGTAGACGCCGTCCACATCGGTATAAATCTCGCACAAATCCGCTTCAAGCGCCGCCGCGAGGGCCACGGCGGTCAGGTCCGAGCCCCCGCGCCCCAGGGTGGTCTCCTCGTCGAACTGGTCCACCCCCTGGAAGCCCGCCGCCACCACCACTTTTCCGGTTTCGAGCTCGCGGTGGATGCGCTCGGGCCGGATGGTCCGCACCCTCGCCCGGGTGTGGTCCCCCTCGGTGCGGATGCCCGCCTGCCCCCCCGTGAGGGAGATGGCCGGCACCCCCAGGGCGTCCAGGGCGATGGCCATGAGGGAGCTGGTGATGCGCTCCCCCGAGGTCAGGAGGAGGTCCACCTCCCGCCCCTGGGGGGCGGAGGAGAGGCCCTTGGCGAGGCCCAGGAGCTTGTCCGTCTCCCCCGCCATTGCGCTCACCACGACGATGACGCGCGGCCATTTCTTGCGGGCGGCGGCGACCCGCCCGGCCACGGCGCGGATGCGGTCGAGGTCCTTGACCGAAGTGCCCCCGAACTTCTGGACGATGAGCCCCCGGGGCGGGGGCTGGATGCCCGGCATTCGCTAGTTCTCCAATAGGCGCCGGCGCAGCGCCCGGGGCTCCAGGAGCTTCGCCGTCGCGCAGAGCAGTTCGCTGAACATTCTCGGGCCCGGGGCCGCCGGGGCGCCTTCCCCTCGCAGCTTGCGCCAGAGTCCGCTCAACCCGCCCGGAGGGGACGGGGGCCGGAGCTTTCCGTCCTCCCAGTCCGCCAGCGCGTAAGGCGCGGGCCCGGCGAGCCGCGAGAGGGATTCGACCGAGGCGGCGGCGCCCGCCGCGGCGAGGATGCGGCAGGGCCCGCCCGCGCCCGGGTCCCGCAGGAGCGGCCCAATCATCTCCGCGTCGAGCCGCTCGATGGCCTTGATCTTCGCCTCGAGGTCGCCGCGGCCCGAGGCTTCGCCCGCCTCATCGAGCCAGACGAGGACGAAGTCGTTGGAGGCCATCGCGCGCCGCACGGAGTCGGCCGCCGGGCTCCCCCCGTCCCGCAGCATCACCACCCCCGCCCCCGTCAGTCGGGCCAGCCCGGCCAGGGCTCCCGAGGAGGATACGATGCTTGACCTGCGCCCGCCCAGGAGGTCCGCGAGGGGCGCCAAGCCGGGCTTCGTGCCCCCGCCCCAGAGCCATAGGCTATTGGCCGCGAACCGCCCGCCCTGGACGCGCTCCTGAAGGGCGGGATGGGCGGCCAGGATCATCTGGGAGTCGCTCACGAAATGCACGAAGCGCCGCGCCTCCTCCCCCTGGGGCAGGTGGTCCCCGATTGGAAGCCCCCGGATCTCCTCGGGGGGCGTGAACCCCTCCAGCGAGCGGACGGAAAGGCCCGCGCCTTCCTTGCGGTAGATGAGGAGCGCCCGGTTGCCCCCGAGCGGGTGCAGGCGGATCTCCTCGCCGGGATCGGGGGGCATCTGCGCGTTCAGGTATTCCACGAGGCCCGCGCCTTCTTGATCGGAGACGCCGAGGCCCGCCGGGTCGAACATCACCACGCTGGTCGTCCCGGGCCGCAGGCAGACGAAGTCCGCCCGGAAGGCCACCTCCCCCTCGCGCAGCTCGATTCCCAGCCCGCCGGCCTCCAGCACCCCCCAGGGGAGCGGCACGTCGATTCCGAGAAAAGCGCGCAGGAGGGCCTCCTCCCGTGGCGGGGCGCCATCGGGTGCGGGCCGCCAGGCCCCGGCCTCCCCCTTCGAGGCGAGGAGGTCCAGCGCGGGCGTCGCTGCCGCCTGGAGCGGGGTGCGGCCCTCCAGCTCGCCCAGGGGCCGGTCGGCGATGCCGCCGCCGATAATCGCGAGGACTTTTCTCATGGATGAGCGGCTTTCATGGCGAAGCGGGCGGAGGGGCGCCTCAGACGAAGGCCATCCCGTCGGGCACGACGCGGATCATCGCATACTCGGGCCGGACCACGTCCAGGCGCGCGATCTCGCGCAGGGCGTTCCGCATGTCCTCCTCGACCGCTTCGTGCGTCAGCATGACGAGGGGCACGTGGTCCTCCCGGCCCGCCCGGCCCTTCTGGATGACGTTCATGAGGCTGATCTCGTGCGCCCCGAAGGCGCCGGCGATGCGGCTCAGGACACCCGGGCGGTCCAGGGCGGCGAAGCGGACGTAGTAGGACGAGCGCATCTGGCTCGGTGTCAGCACCTCGAGCCGCTTGCGCTGGTCCGGGAGAAAGGCCGCCGCCGGCAGGCGGGCCTGCCCCCCGCTCCGCAGCCAGCGCGCCACCTCGATGATGTCCCCCACCACGGCACTGGCGGTGGCCGCCGAGCCGGCCCCCCGGCCGATGAACACCTGGGGGCCCGCGTTGGCGCCCGAGACGGCCACGGCGTTGTACACCCCGCCCACCTGGGAGAGCGGGTGGCGCTCGGGCAGCATGGCCGGGTGCACCCGGATGTCGAGCTTGCCATTCGTCTCCCGGGCGATGGCGATGAGCTTGATGCGGCGGCCCAGCTCCCTTGCGAAGGCGATGTCCGCCGCCGTGACGGAGCGGATGCCCTCGACGATGAAGCCGCTCACGTCCACCGGCGTCCCGTAGGCCAGGTTGGCGAGGATGGCGATCTTGTGGGAAGCGTCCACCCCGTCCACGTCGAAGGCGGGGTCCGCCTCGGCGTAGCCCAGCTCCTGCGCCTTCTTGAGCGTCTCCTCGAAGTCCGCCCCCTTCTCGGTCATCTCGCTCAGGATGTAGTTGCAGGTGCCGTTCAGGATGCCGGCCAGGCTCTCGATGCGGTCGGCCGCGAAGCCCTCGCGAAGGTTGCGGACGATGGGAATGCCGCCCGCCACCGAGGCCTCGAAGCCCAGGGGGCAGCCCGCCCGTTCGGCGGCGGCGAAGATCTCCTCGCCGTGGACGGCGAGGACGGCCTTATTCGCCGTGACGACGGGCTTGCGTTTTCCGATGGCGCAGAGGATGTGCTTGCGGGCGTCGCCGAGCCCCCCGATGAGCTCGGCGACGATGTCCACCTCCGGATCCGAGATGAGGGCCTCGGCGTCGGTGCCCATGCGGTCCGGCGGGACGCCCTTGGCAGTCTTTTTCTTGGCGTGGACGCTGCGGTCCGAGATGCGGTGGACCACGACCTCCGCTCCCAGGCGGCGGCGGATGAGTTCCCGCTGATCGTGGAGGAGGTTCACCACCCCGCTCCCCACCGTCCCAAGCCCCAGGATTCCGACGCGGATGGTTTTCATTTCGGAGGATGGCGCCGCGTTCCGTGCGTTCAACTGGCGGCCCGCTTCTGGGTCTTCTCCTGGAAGACGCTGCGCAGGTTCCGGAGGGCCTGGCGGGTGCGATGCTCGTTCTCGACCAGGGCGAAGCGGACGTGGCCGTCCCCGAGCTCGCCGAAGCCGATGCCGGGCGAGACCGCGACCTGGGTCTCCTTGATGAGGAACTTGGAGAATTCGATGGAGCCCATCTCGCGGTAAGGCGCCGGGATCTCCGACCACACGAACATGGTACCCTTGGGCCTCTCGATGTGCCACCCGATGCGGTTCAGGCCGTCGCAGAGCACGTCCCGCCGGCGCTCGTAGGTCTGGCGGATTTCCTCCACACACTCCTGCGGCCCGTTCAGCGCGATGATCGAGGCGATCTGGATGGGCTGGAAGGCGCCATAGTCCAGGTAGCTCTTGATCTTTCGCAGTGCGTCCACGAGCTGGGAATTGCCCACGCAGAAGCCGATGCGCCACCCGGCCATCGAGTAGCTCTTCGAGAGGGAGAAGAACTCCACCGCCACGTCCTTCGCACCGGGCGCCTGGAGCATGCTGGGCGGCATGTAGCCGTCGAAGCCCAGGTCGGCGTAAGCGAAGTCATGGATGACGATGAGGTCGTACTCCTTGGCGAAGGCCACCACCTTCTTGAAGAACTCGATGTCCACGCACACCGTCGTCGGGTTGTGCGGGAAGCTCAGGATGAGGATCTTAGGCCTCGGCCAGATGGGCCGGATCACGTTCACCATGTTCTCGAAGAAGTCGTCTCCCTTCGAGAGGGGCACGTGGATGACGTTCCCGTTCGCGAGCACCATGGCATAGGTGTGGATCGGGTAGGTCGGGCTCGGCACCATCACCAGGTCGCCGGGATTGGTGATGGCGAGGGCCAGGTGCGAGATGCCCTCTTTCACCCCGATGGTGACGATGGCCTCCTTCTCCGGGTCTATCTCCACGCCATAGCGCCGGCCGTACCAAGACGCGATGGCGGCGCGCAGCTTGGTGATGCCGCGCGAGGCGCTGTAGCGGTGGTTGCGCGGGTTGGTGGCGGCCTCGACCAACTTCTCGATGATGTGGGGCGGCGTGGCGAGGTCCGGGTTCCCCATGCCGAAGTCGATGATGTCCTCCCCCTTCCGGCGCGCGGAGAGCTTGAGCTCGTCCACGACGGCGAACACGTAGGGGGGGAGGCGGGTGATGCGCTGGAACTCATGCATGGGGGCTATCCGCGCCGGGCAATGGCGAGAGGGATGCGCCTCGGGGAGGGCGCGGGAACGTTCCGGCCGGTGCCGTCCGGCGTCATGAAGCGGCGCGCCTCGGGGTCTCCGTGCAGCTCCCCGCCATGGCAGCCCTGCGCGGCGTGGAGCGCCTCCTCGGCGTTGTAGGAACTGCGGACGAAGGGCCCGGCGAACACGTGGGCGAAGCCCCGCGCCCGGCCCGCCTCCCGGTAGCGATCGTACACGTCCGGGTGGATGTACTCCTTCATGGGGATGGCTTTGGCCCGGGGCGCCAGGTACTGCCCGATGGTCATGATCTGGCAGTCCACCTCGGGCCGGCACAGGTCGTCCATGAGGGAGACGACGTCCGCCTCCGTCTCCCCCATCCCCACCATGATCCCGCTCTTGGTCGTCATGCCCATCTCGCGCGCCATTCCAAGAACGCGCAGGGAGCGCTCATAGCTGCCGTTGGGGCGGATGCTCTTGAAGAGCCGCCGCACCGTCTCCATGTTGTGGTTGAAGACGTCCGGCCTGGCCTTCACCACCTTCTCCACCGCGTGGAAATCGCCCATGAAGTCCGACACGAGCACCTCGACGCTGACGCCGGGGATGTGCTCCCGGAGAGCCTCGATCGTCTCGACGACATGGCCCGCCGCCCCGTCGGGCAGGTCGTCGCGGTTCACCATCGTGACCACCACGTGGCGCAGCTTCATCCGCCGGGCGGCCTCGGCCACGTGGCGCGGCTCCTCGGGATCGAGGGGGAGCGGCGTCCCCTTCCGCACGGCGCAGTAGCCGCAGGTGCGGGTGCAGACATCGCCTCCGATCATGAACGTGGCCGTGCTGCGCGAGAAGCACTCGAAGAGATTGGGGCAGTGCGCTTCCTCGCAGACGGTGTGCAGGCGCTTCTCCCGCATGAGGGCCTTCACCTCATGCGCCAGGCTGGGGTTGGGCAGGCGCTTGACCAGCCAGGCCGGGAACCGCCGGGAACTCATTGAAAATCCTCCGCTCCCGAAAATCGGGAGTCCGATATCTTAAGAACCCCCTCCCCGGAGTGTCAAGGAGGCCCGCGCCGCCGGGCTTTTTCGGCCCTACAAGGGCACCACCGAGGCCCCCCGCACCGCCTTCCGCCGGAGGTCCTGGAGTGTCTGCTCGGCCGAGGCGCGGCTCCAGAAGCGCCCCACCCGGACCCGGTGCCACACCCCCCGCGGGCCGAGGTCGGCCCGCTCGATGTAGGCGGGGATGCCCCTGCGGAGCAGCTCGCGCAGGAGGCGCTCCGCCTGGCCCGGCTCCCGCGCCGACAGCACCTGGATGGTGAACTTGGGCGGGCCGTCCTTCGAGAAGGGCGGCTCGGGCGCCTTTACCTCGCCCCGGGGCGCGGCCGGGGCGGGAGCCTGGGGCCGGGCCTCCTCGCGGGGCGCCGCCCCCTCCGGCTCCGGCGGTGGGACGCGGACGGCGGGAGGCTCCTGCGCCTCGCGCGCGGGGGACTTGGGCGGCTCCTTGCCGTCGGGAAGGCGGATGAGGGAGGGCGACGCCTCCTGAAATGGTCTCGGGGGGGCGGTGAGATCCTTGTAGAACTGGGGGTCGGGCGGGACGGCTTCCCCCGCGGCGGGAGCGGGAGGAGGGTCGAGCCGCACGACCGTGGTCCGGCCGGGCGCGGCGGCCCGTTCGTCCGCCTCGCGGCCTCCCAGCAGCGAGCCCAGGCCGAACGCGGCCGCCAGCAGGGCGGCCAGGCCGGCCGCCATGAGCCCGATCTGAAGCTTGGATAGGGTGAGGCGGATGAGACGGGTTTCGGAGGAAGGCGCCTCGTCCCGACGCGGCATCGAACCCTGCCTCCGGGCGGAGGATGGGGCTACATCTGCTCCGGGGCGCTCACCCCGAGGAGATCCAGGCCCTGGGCGAGCACGGCCTGGACGACGCGCGCCAGGGCCAGCCGGGCGCGCGTCACGGCTTCTTCCTGTCCCAGGACCCGGTGACGATTATAGTAGCCGTGGAACTGTTTGGCGAGACTAATCAACGCGAAAGTCAGGTGATGGGGCTCCAGGCGCTCGGCCGCGAGCCGCACCACCCCCGGCCACTCCAGGACGGCCCGGGCGATGCGGTGCTCCTCGGGAAGATGGAGGGAGCCCGGGGGCACCCCGTCCAGCCCCTCGGCGGATATCCCCTGCTCGGCCGCCTGCCGGAAGAGGCTCGCCACCCGGGCGTGGGCGTACTGGACGTAGTAGACCGGGTTCTCGCTCGACTGCTGCTTGGCCAGCTCCAGGTCGAATTCGAGGGTGGTGTCGGCGCTCCTGAGGAGGAAGAAGAACCGGGCCGCGTCCACCCCCACTTCGTCCACCACGTCCTGGAGCCAGACCACGTCCCCGCTGCGCTTGCCCATCGAGACGGGCTGGTCGCCGCGCTTGAGGTTCACGAACTGGATGAAGAGGACGTGGAGCTTCTCCGAGTCGTGGCCCAGCATGGCGAGGGAGGCCTTCACCCGGGCGAGGTAGCCGTGGTGGTCGGCCCCCCAGATGTTTATGTAGCGGTCGAAGTTCTTCTGGAACTTTAAATGGTGGTAGGCGATGTCCGAGGCCAGGTAGGTGGGGCGCCCATCCTCGCGCACCACGACCCGGTCTTTTTCATCCCCGAAATCCGTGGATTTCAGCCACCTGGCCCCGTCTTTCTCGTAAATTTTCCCGGCTCCTAGAAGTTGATCCAACATCTGCCGGACCAGGTTCTCCCCCTCGTATAAGGCGGCCTCGTTGTACCATTCGTCGAAGCGTACCCGGAAGGCCTCCAGGTCGCGGCGGATTTGGTCTAAAATCGAGCCGCAGGTCACCGTGGCGGAGGCCTTAATCAGCTCTTCGTCGTCCAACGCACCGAGTGTAATCCCGCCTTTGGGAAATACTTTTTGGGTGTATGTGCTGCTGGCCGCGATGTCTGAGATGTAGTCCCCCGGGTAATGGTTCTCCGGCAATTCAATCTCGACGCCCTCTTGTTGAAGCTTGCGGATAATCGCGGAGCGGCCCGCCGTGAGCCACTGCTGACCCGCGTCGTTGATGTAGTACTCGCGGTGGACCCGGTGGCCGGTGGCCTCCAAAACCCGCGCGAGGCAGTCCCCCACCGCCGCCCCCCGGCCGTGCCCCACGTGGAGGGGGCCCGTCGGGTTCGCGCTCACGAACTCGAGGTGGACGGATTTTCCCTCCCCCATCCGGCTCCGCCCGTAGCCCTTGAGGTTTCCCAACACCCCGGAGAGGCGGGCCGCGAGGAAATCGGTCTTGAGGTAGAAGTTCAGGAAGCCAGGCCGCTCGACCTTGACCTCCTCCAGGATACCCTCCCCCTTCAGGTGCGCCTTCAGGCGCTCGGCGATGACGAGCGGGGCCTTGCGCTCCGCCTTGGCGAGGAGCATGGCGAGATTGGTCGAATAGTCGCCGAAGTCCTCGTTCGGCGGGTTCTCGATGACGATGGGGGGAAGCTCCGCGGCCGAGAGCTCGCCCTTGGCGCGGGCGGCCTCGAAGGCCTCCTGGAGCATCGGGATCAGTATCTCGCGCAACACTCTCGCCTCGCGATGCGAATCCGTCCCGGAAATCGCCGGGGGCTTGATTTACCTTCCCCGGCGCCTGGCCGTCAACGCCGCCCGGGGCTTGCCCCTCCTCCGGGGCGCCATCGAGGCCCCGGTGTGGTAGGCCAGGAAAGCCTCCGCCGCCTGCCGCACCTCGGGCTGGAGCGAGGGGAGCACCTGGAGGCTGCGCAGGGACTTGGGGCCCAGCCGCAGCGCCTCCTGGAGGGTGGCGATGGCCCCGGCCCGGAGGCGGATGCCCTGGGTGGGCGCGAGGGGGCAGCGGCGGCAGCGGAGCTCCCCCGAGGCGGCGTCCAGCATGGCGGCCTCCCCTCCCGGCGTCTTCGCGCATTCGGGGCAATAGGCCAGGGCGGGCTCGAGCCCCAGGGCCTGGAGCAGGACCACGGGGAAGAGGGCCTCCAGCCCCCCCGGCGCCATCCCCTCGTCCAGGGCGCCCAGGGCCGCCCCGAGGAGCCCGAAGAGGCCCTCGTCGCCCTCGTGGGGCCCGAGGACGCGGTCCACCGCCCCCAGCATCCGCCCCGCCGCCCGCATGGCCTCCAGGTCCTCCCACAGCCGGCGGTGGACGGCGATGGTCTCGCACTTGCGCAGGGTGCCCATCTCCCGCCGGGGATTCTCGAACCATTCGAGGTGGACGCGGGTGGCCGGCTCGAGGCCGACGCCCACCCGGCTCTTGGGGGAGCGCACCCCCTTGGCCACGAGGCGCACCTTGCCCGCCCCCCGGGTCAGGAGGCTGACGATGAGGCTGGTGTTCGAGTAAGGCGCCGCGCCCAGGACGACGGCCTCATCTTCTCGGATGCCCACGGCGAACCTCGGAAATCCTGAAAGAGCGGTCCTTGACGGAATTTTTCAAGTATGGGATACCTCGGAGGCTTTTCTTGGGGCCGCCGCGAAATTCATCGAGAGAGGAGGCAGGAAACCCGTATGCCCGGAGTGAAGGTACACGAGGGAGAATCGATCGACAAGGCGCTCAAGCAGTTCAAGAAGCAGTGCGAGAAGTCCGGCATCCTCAGCGAAATCAAGAAGCGCGAGTACTACGAGAAGCCGAGCGTCCGCCGCAAGCGCAAGGTCCTGGCGGCCCGCAAGAAGCGCCTCCGCGCGGCGAACCGCTGAGCCGAGCACAGCTCCCCTAAACCGTAAGCGGCGTCACCCTGAAGCCCGAGGCGCTTCTGCGTCCGCGGGGTTCTCCCCTCCGCCGCTATTCCGCCTCCCCGGTCCCGTAGCCCAGCTCATCGAGCGCCGCGTCCCGCTGGCGCCAGTTGGGCCGCACCCGCACCTGGAGCCCCAGGAAGATCTTCTCGCCGAGCCGCCGCTCGATCTCCTTCCGGGCGGCCGTGCCGAGCGCCTTGATCCGCTCGCCCCCCTTCCCCACCACGATGCCCCGCTGGCTTTCCCGCTCGACGTAGATCTCCGCCTCCATGCGCAGGCGCCCCGTCTTCAGGTCTCGCTCCATCTCCACCACCTTGACCGCCGCGGCGTAGGGCACCTCCTGGTGAATCTGGCGGTAGATCTGCTCCCGGATGAACTCGGCGGCGACCAGGGCCTCGGGCGCGTCGGTGAAGGTTCCCTCCGGGAAATAGCGCGGGCCCGCCGGCAGGCGCTTGCAGAGCGCGTCGAGCACGCGGTCGACGTTGTCCCCCTTGAGCGCCGAGATGGGGAAGATCTCCTCGAAGCGCCCGGCCGCCGCGTAGCGCTCCAGCAGGGGGAGGAGCCTCCGCTTGTCCGTGATGCGATCCACCTTGTTCACGAGGAGGAAGACCGGCGCCTTCGACTGCTCGATGAGGGAGAGAGCCCCCAGGTCGGCCCCCTCCTCCTGGCCGTCCGTCATGAAGAGCACCAGGTCGGCCCCGGCGCAGGCGGCCTTCACCTCCTCCAGGAGGAAATGGCCCAGCTTTGAGCCGGGGCGCTCGAGGCCGGGCGTGTCGAAAAAGACGGCCTGGGCCTTGGGGCGGGTCAGGACGCCGAGGAGGCGCCGCCGCGTGGTGCCCGCCTTGTGGGTCACGATGGCGAGCTTCTGCCCCAGGATGCGGTTGAGGAGGGTGGACTTGCCGGTGTTGGGCCGCCCGATGATGGCCACGAAGCCCGAGCGGTGGCCCCGGGGGACGGGCTTCCCCTCCCCGCCCCGGAGAATCTCCTGGAGGTCGAGGAGGCGGCCCTGGGGGGGCTTTCCCCCGCCTCCGCCTCGCGCCTTCCGCGCGCCCATGCCGCCCGTCCTCAACGGCCGGGCAGGACGTCGATGCCCAGCTCGCGGAGCTGCCTGGGGTCCACCGCCGCGGGCGCGCCGGTCATGAGGCAGGTCGCCTTCTGGGTCTTGGGGAAGGCGATCACGTCCCGGATGGAAGGGGCTCCCGTCAGGAGCATCGTCATCCGATCAAGCCCGAAGGCGATGCCGCCGTGGGGCGGGGTGCCGTACTCGAGGGCCTCCATGAAGAAGCCGAAGCGCTGCTGCGCCTCCTCCTCGCTCAGCCCGAGCGCCTTGAACATCATCTGCTGCACGTCGCGGCGGTGGATCCGCTGGCTGCCGCCCCCGAGCTCCATCCCGTTCACCACCATGTCGTAGGCCTGGGCCCGGATGGCGAGGGGCTCGGACTCGAAGCGCGGAATATCCTCGGGCACGGGGGCAGTGAACGGATGGTGGCAGGCGAAGTAACGTTTCTCCTCCTCGTCCCATTCCAGCAGAGGGAAATCCACCACCCAGCAGAAGCTGAAGTGCTCGCCGGGCTTGCCGGTGAGGCCGAGCTTCTCCCCCAGCTCCCGGCGGATTTGGCCGAGCACGGCGGCGCTCACGGCGGGAGCGTCGGCCACCATCATGATCAGGTCGCCCGCCTCGGCTCCGGTGCGCCGCGCGATCTCCTCGATCTGGCCCTCCCGGAAGAACTTGACGATGTTCGACTCGAAGCCTTTATCGGTGCGCTTCACCCACGCCAGGCCTCCGGCCCCCAGCTCCTGGGCGCGGGCGACCAGGCCGTCGATCTCGCTGCGGGAGGCCGAGGCCATGCCCAGCCCGCGCATGGCGCGCGCAGCGCCACCCTTCTCCACGGCCGCCTTGAACACCTTGAAATCGCTCGCGGCGGCCACGTCGGTGATGGTGGCGAGCTCCATCCCGAAGCGGCGGTCCGGGCGGTCCGTCCCGTACTTCTCGACGGCCTCCTTGTAGGGGATGCGGTCGAAGGGGATCTTGAGTTCCTCGCCCCGCGCCTCCTTCCACACGAGCTTCACGAGGCCCTCCATGAGGCCGAAGAAGGTCTCCCGGTTCATGAAGGAGCACTCGATGTCGATCTGGGTGAACTCCGGCTGGCGGTCCGCCCGGAGGTCCTCGTCGCGGAAGCACTTGACCACCTGATAGTAGCGGTCGAAGCCCGCCACCATGAGGATCTGCTTGAACATCTGGGGGCTCTGCGGCAGCGCGAAGAAGCTGCCGCGCGCGAGGCGGCTCGGCACGAGATAGTCGCGCGCGCCCTCGGGCGTGCTCCGGGTGAGGACCGGCGTCTCGATGTCCACGAAGCCGTGATCCGAGAGGTAGTTCCGGACCACCTGGGTGACCTTGTGACGCAGGAAGAAGTTGCGCTGGAGCGAGGGGCGCCGCAGGTCGAGGTAGCGGTACTGCAGGCGCAGGGCCTCGTTGGCGTCCGTCTCGTCATCGAGCGGAAAGGGCGTGGTCTTCGCCTCGCTCAGGATCTCCAACTCGGTGATGCGGACCTCGATCTCGCCGGTGGCGAGGTTCGGGTTCCGCATCCCCTCGGGCCGGGGGATGACCTTTCCCCGCACGGCGATCACCCACTCGGGGCGGACCCGCTCGGCGAGCTTGTGGGCCTCGGCGCTCAGGGAGGGATCGGCCACCACCTGGGTGAGGCCGCCCCGATCGCGCAGGTCGATGAAGATGAGGCCGCCGTGGTCCCGGCAGGTCTGGGCCCATCCCATGAGGACGGCCTCGCGCCCCACGTCCGTGGCGCGCAGCTCGCCGCAAGTGTGGGTGCGCCCGGCCGAAAGAAGATCGCTCAACGTCCAGCTCCTTGGAGACGGGAGTTTCGGAAATTCCCCCGCCAGCATAACAAATCGGGCGGGTTTCCCGAACCCGCCCGGCCAGGGGCGGCGAGACTAGCATGGCCGGCCGGGGGCCTCAAGGGAGGTGAATCGCCCTCGAGAGCAGGGACGTTCCCTGGCTGTAGGGGCAGGCCCCTGCGCCTGCCCCCTCGGGGGCGGCTACTTCGGGGTCCCCAAGCGGCCCGCCGCTTGGGGTGGGGGGGGCCGCCCCTACGGATATCCCGCCGGGGCAGAGTCTTCCGCACCCGCGTGATAGGATTCCCTAATCGGATGCCTGAAACGGCCGGCAAGCCCACGGAGAGGAACCCGCCGCCTTGCACCCTCTCGATTTCCTGACGCTGGGCTACGTGGGCTCCCTCCTCGCGGAGGCCGTCCCGGCCGGGACGGGCCAGGCGGGCGCGGCGCTGGCGGCGGCGCTCCTGCTCGGCCTGGGGGCCCTGGCGGCCCGGATGAGCGAAGGGAGGCTCCCGGGGCTGGGGAAGGCGGCTCTCCCCCTCCTCCTGGCGGCCTCGGGCGCCCTGGCGGGAGCGGCGGTGCCCGCCTTCCACCGCTGGATGGTCCCCTCCCACCACCTCCTGAAGAATCTCCCCTATGGAAGAATCAACCTCATCGGGCACCTGGCGCAGCCCCCCGAACGGAGCGAGGGGCGCGGCGGCCGCCGCCCCCGGCTCACGGTGGAGGTGGAGCGCCTCGTCGTCCGGGGGGTGGATGTCCCCGCCCGGGGCGCCGCCCGCATCACCCTCTCCTCCGCGTTGGAGCGGCCCCTGGAGGTGGGTGATCGCGTCCTCATCCGGGGCGTCCGCCTCTACCCGCCCCGCCGCTACCTGAACCCGGACGGCTTCGACTACCGCGAGTTCATGCGCCTCCTCGGGGTGCACGCGACGGGCTTCGCGCATCCCCGGTCCGTCGCCCGGCTCGAATCCCGGGAAAAGGCCGCGTGGCGGCGGGCCCTCTTCGGGGTGCGGGAGCGGATGCGCGCTCACTTCCGGTCCGCCCTGCCCGAGGACGCGGCGGGCCTGCTGGAGGTGATGACGATCGGCGTCCGCGAGGAGCTGGACCCCGAAATCCGGGCGGCGTTCCGCCTGACGGGCACCGCCCACCTCCTCGCCATCAGCGGCCTGCACGTGGGCTTCATCGCGGCGTTTTTCTATTTCGTCCTGAGGCGGACCTCCCGCCGGCTCCCGCCGGCGTGGTTCCCCTACCGCCCGGTGGTCCTCACCCCGGATAAGGCGGCCTCGCTCGGCACCATTGCCATGATTGTGCTCTTCGCCCTGCTGAGCGGGGCGAGGGTGTCCACCGTGCGGGCGGCCATCATGGGCGTGGCCTACCTGACGGCGCGCGTGCTGGAGCGGAAGGGTGGCGCGTTGCACTCCGTCCTGCTGGCGGCCCTCTTCATCCTCCTCATCGAGCCCGCCTTCATCTGGGACGCGGGCTTCCAGCTCTCCTTCGTCGCGGTGACGGCCATCATTCTCTCCGTCCGGCGCGGGCCGCTGGCCCAGCCGGAGGGGGAGGGCGGGCGGAAGCCCCGCTGGCGCCTCTGGCTCAAGGAGTTCGCCTGGGTCCAGCTCGTGGTCTCGACAGCGGTCGCGCCCCTGACGGCGTGGCACTTCCAGGAGGCCCATCCCGTCGGGCTGGCGGCCAACTTCTTCCTGATCCCCATCGCCTCGCTGGCCGTGCCCCTGGCCTTCCTCTTCGCCCTGGCCGGAGCCCTGCTGCCCCAGGCCCTGGAAATTCTGCTCCTTCCCTTCGACGCGCTCCTGGCCCTCCTCGCGCGGGCGATGATCCTGCTCACGCGGTGGGGCGCGGCCCTGCCCGGAGGCTCCTGGACCGTGCCGCCGCCCTCCCGGGAGCTGATGCTCGGCTTCTTCCTGGCCTTCCTGGCGGCCCTCGGCGCCCGGCGCGCGGCGTGGCGGAGGGCGGGCTGGGCGGGAGCGGCCGCCGCCGTCCTCTGGATGCTGCTCCCCTCCCCTTTGTCCTTCGGGGGGCGGGCCGCCGCGACGGGACGGACGGCCCTCCTCCTTCCGGACGGAGGCCGGGCGGACATCTTCCTCCTGCGGCTTCCCGACGGCCGGGGATTCGCCGTGGACGCCGGAGGCGCGAGCGGAGGCTTCGACACCTGGAGGAACGTGGTGGCCCCTCTCCTTCGGCGGGAGGGGGGCACGTCGTGGGAAGCCCTCTTCGCCTTCTCGCCGGCGACGGCACCCCTCGCCGCGCGCGAGCTCGGCTCCGCCATGCGGCTGGCGCGGACCTTCGGCCCGGATTTCCTGGAGAGCGAAGGGCGCCGCGCCCCGGGCGTGACGGGCGCGCCCCGGGTGGCGTGGGAGACATCTTCTCCACCGGCGCGCCTCCGGCTCCTGCGGTGGCCGGGCGGAGCCTCGGCCTTCGAAGTGACGCACGGCGAGGCCCGGTGGCTCCTGTTCGCGGGGCGGGTCTCGGGCGCTTTTGACGCGGATACCCTGCCCGGCCGAGGATATGATGTGATCCGCCTGCCCGAGAGCCTGCTCGAGCGCCGGGACGTGCTGGACTGGCTCTCGCGGGCGCGGCCCCCGGCGATCATCGCCTCACCCTGGCGCGGCGGCGGGCCGCCTCCCCGGGACTGGCGGGAGACCCGGGCGCGCCAGCACGCGCTCGGGGTGTACCGGCCCTGGCGGCGCGGGATGGCCCGCCTCGAAACCGCCGGCGGGCCCATCGGCCGGGGCGGCGAGATGGTCCGCTACGAGATGGCGGCGTCCTGGCCCGCGGCCTCCCCGGGCCGCTGGACGGCCTGGCGTCCGCGCGGCCCCCTGAGCGCGGACGAGACGGACGCCTCCGAGGAAGACGAATGAGCCCTCCATCCGAGACGGTCTATTACTCCCGCCGAAAGCTGGTGTGGTGGTGCTTCGGGCTCTCGGCCCTGTGGGCCTGCCTCTTCGGGCTGTTCTACGTGAACGTCCAGGAGGGACGGATGGCCGAGAAGGCCTCCCTGGCGGGCGAGTCGCGGGCGCGCGAGCAGGAGATCGCCCGGCTGCGGGCCGAGAACCGCACCCTCGAGGACCGCGCCGCGAAGCTCCAGGGCCGGACCGCGGAGCTCTCGGAAAAGCTCGGGAAGCTGGCCCCGGCCGAGCCCGTGATGGAAGAGCAGCTCTTCCCGCTGGGGACTGCGGTCGAGATCGTGCCGGGGCGGCTCTTCCTCACCGCCGCGCGCATCGAAGGAGAGAGGGTGCGCCTGCGGCTGGCCGCGATCGCGGCGGGGGGCGCCGACCTGGGCACTCGCTCCCTGCCGCCCGGCGAGCCGTGGACGTTCACCTTCGCCGAGGGGAGCTACACCCTCCTGGTGCACGAGCTGTCTAGCCAGCCCCCCGGCGCGAAGATATCCGTCCGGAAGAATCCCGCCGCTAAGCCGTGAGCGCGCATCTGATGCCGCGAGAAGCGCCTGCGGGATGTCCGCGCAAAAAAAATCCCCTCCCGTCTCCGGGAGGGGTCCTGCGGTATAAAGGGTTCGGCATAAACATCGATGATTGCGTGGCGGAGGAGAGCCGACCCGATCGACTGCTCCATCCGCCTGCCAATCGAGACGTGCCGCCTAGAACGCCCCGACCAGCACCACTCTAAATAGCAAGCGGCGTGCCAACCGCCTCGGCGCCGGAACGCACTGATTTTTCAAGCGTGCTGCCGCGCGGGCCCCGCGGCAAAAGAACATTTTGTCAGAGGCGGACGGATCGGCGATGGCAAGGCCGGTGACAAATGGTCAATTTTCGCGGGGAAAAAGGCGGGATGGGGCACGGGCCAGGGATATCCCGCACTGCCTTTCCGTAGAAAACCTCGGCGGGGGGTTTACCGCGCACTGGCGCGCGGCTTGGCGGAGTGTCCCGCGCGGACGGCTCAGCTTCCGCCTGGCCTCCCGGCGGCGCTGAAGGTCCGGGCGGCGCGCTCCCAGCGCGTGGAGAGAACGTCGGGCGCGATGGGGCAGTCCACGACGTGGACGCCCCCTTCCTGGAGGGAAGCCTTGAGGGCTCCGCGGAGGCTATCGGCGGAGGTGACCTTGTGTCCCTTGGCGCCGAAGGCCCGGGCGAGCGTCGGGAAGTCGGGGTTGTTGAGGTCGGTGCCGATGTAGCGCCCGCCGAAGACGTGGGTCTGGGAGTGGCGCAGTGCCCCGTACTTCCCGTCGTTGAAGATGAGGAAGGTGATGGGGAGGTTGAGCGCGGTGGCTGTGGCGAGCTCCCCGCAGACCATGGTGAAGCTCCCGTCCCCGATGATGGCGCAGACGGGCCGCTCGGGCGCGCCGAGGCGGGCCCCGATGGCCGCGCCCAGGGCGTAGCCCATGGACTGGTAGGCCTCCGACAGCAGGATGCTCTTGGGGCGGTATATCTCGAACGCCTGCTCCATGAGCCAGCTCTGGGTGGCCGAGGAGTCCGAGAGGAAGATGGTGTCGGGCGGCATGGCCTCCCGGACGGTTTTCATCACGAAGAGGCCGTGGAAGGGCGGCGCATGGGGCTTCGCCAGGAAGGCCGCCAGCCGCTCGGCGTAGAGCCGCCGCCCGGCGCGGATGCGCACGTGCCCCTCCCCCAGCGGAGCCTCCCCAATATCCTCCAGGCGCTTGAGGATCCCCTGCAGGGCTTCCCTCACGTCCCCCAGGACGCCGAGCGAGGCGGGGTAGTTGCGCCCGATGCGCTGGGGGTCCACGTCCACCTGGATCATGTTCCTGGGGATGGGCGTCTTGTAGTAGGAAGTGGCGAACTGGCCGAAGCCCGTCCCCAGGGCGAGGCAGAGATCGGCTTCCCGCAGCAGCTCCTCGCAGCCCTCGAAGTGATAGAGGCCGAAGGAGAGCGGATCGCGCTCCGAGAGCACCCCCCGCGCCTTGATCGAGGTCACGACCGGGGCCCCGAGCCGGGCGGCCAGGAGCTGCACCTCCCGCTCGCAGCCCGCGATCACCACCCCCTGACCCGCGTAGATGACGGGCCGCTTCGCGGCGCGGAGCATGGAGGCGGCCTGGTCGAGCGCCTTCTCGTCCGCCTTGGGCAGGGGATCCGGCTGGGGGAACTCGGGGGCGCGGAGCACCCGCTCCTCCTCGGCGGAGAAGAGGTCGGACTTCATCACCACCTGGACGGGCCCGGGGCGGCCGGCCCTGGCCCAGCGGTAGGCGGCCTCGACGGCGGGGGCGATGCCGGCCACGGAGCCGGGGACGAGGACCTTCTTCACCACATGATCGAGGGCGCGCTCCATGTCCACGTCGTGGATGGCGCTGCGGTCGCGCATCTTATCGGCCAGGGCCGAGGTGACGGCCACCACGGGCACGGCGTCCTCGCGGGCCGACTGGAGGGCGGTGGCGAGGTTGGTGCCGCCCGGCCCCGGGACGGTGAAGACGGCGCCCGTCTTCCCCGAAACCTTGGCGTAGCCGTCCGCCGCGAAGCCGGCCCCCTGCTCGTGCCGGGTGATGATGGGGGTGATGCCCGGCTGATCGATCAGGGCGTCGTAGAGGGGGAGGGTGAGGGTCCCCGGGATGCCGAAGAGGTACTCCGCTCCGTTCGCCCGGAGGGCGTCGAGCAGGACCTGGGAGCCGGTTCGCGCCATTTCGCCTCCGAGAGAGCGGGATAATGTGGCTGGGACATTAGGAGGCCGCCGTAGGGGTGTCAACCGTACCGTGCCGCCTGGGCCGGGGCGCGCGCAGGTTTGCCTCCCGGCCCCCGATGGACTACTTTCCTCTCGCCGAAGGAGGCCCAGGGAGGCGGGATGTTCAGCCAGAAAGCGGTCGAAAGGCTCAGGGAGGCGCGCTCGATCGTGGCCCTCTCGGGCGCGGGGGTGAGCGCCGAGAGCGGCGTGCCCACCTTCCGGGGGGCGGGGGGGTTGTGGCGCAGCCACGACGCCATGTCCCTGGCCAGCGTGCAGGCCTTCGTCCGCGACCCCAAGCTCGTCTGGGAGTTCTACAACTGGCGCCGCGAGGTGCTCGCCCCCCTCAAGCCGAACCCGGGGCATTACGCCCTCGCGGCCATCGAGGAGCGGGCTCCCCGCTTCACCCTGGTGACCCAGAACATCGACAACCTGCACCGCGAGGCGGGGACGAAAAACCTCGTCGAGCTGCACGGGAACATCTGGCGGGTGCGCTGCTCGGACATGGATTGCGAGGACGCGCTCTTCCCCCGGGAGAACCGCCAGGTGCCCATCGCGCCCCTGCCCCCGGTCTGCGGGCGCTGCGGGGGGCTCCTCCGGCCCCATATCGTGTGGTTCGGGGAGATGCTCGACCCGGAGAACCTGCGCTCGGCCATGCTCGCGGTGAGCGAGTGCGACTACCTCATCGTGGCGGGGACCTCCGCCGTGGTGCAGCCGGCGGCCTCGATGCCGCTGCTGGCGCGGAAGGGCGGCGCCTTCGTCCTCGAGATCAACCCCGAGCCCACCGAGCTGAGCGGACTCCTCGACGAGTGCGTCCAGGCGCCCTCGGGGGAGGCCCTGCCCCGGCTGGCCGAGCTGGCCTACGGGATTTCGGCGCCCGCCTGAGCGGCGCCGCGCGGAGGACGACGTGGCAAGGCCGAAGATCACCTCGGTGCGCGGGGTGCACGACATCCTGCCGGAGGAGACGCCCCGCTGGCAGCGGGTGGAGGGCCTCGCGCGGGAGATCTTCGCCCGCTACGGATACAGCGAGATCCGCATCCCGGCCTTCGAGCGGACGGAGCTCTTCGCGCGCTCCATCGGCGAGGAGACCGACATCGTCAACAAGGAGATGTACACCTTCGACGACAAGGGGGGCGAGTCCCTCACCCTGCGTCCCGAGGCCCCGGCCTCCATCTGCCGGGCCTACGTCCAGCACGCCCTCTACAACCAGCCGGGCGTGGCCAAGCTCTTCTTCATCGGCCCGATGTTCCGCTACGAGCGCCCCCAGGCGGGGCGCCTGCGCCAGTTCCACCAGATCGACGCCGAGGCCTTCGGCTCCGAGGACCCGGCGGTGGACGCCGAGGTCATCGTCATGCTGGCGGATTTCCTCTCGGCGGCGGGGCTGAAGGATCTCTCCCTTCAGATCAACAACCTGGGGGACGCCGAGAGCCGCCCCGCCTACTCCAGGGCCTTGCAGGAGTTCCTCCGGCGGGAGACGAAGGGCATGGGCCCCGAGGTCGAGGCCCGGGTGGAGCGCAACCCCATGCGCTTCCTCGACAGCAAGGACCCGGACCACCAGGCCATCATCGCCCGCGCCCCGACCATCGACCAATTCTGGAACGAGGCCTGCCGGAAGCACCTAGAAACCGTGTGCGGGCATCTGAAGGGCGCCGGCATCCGCTACGAGGTCAACCCGCGCCTGGTGCGCGGGCTGGACTACTACCGCCTGACGGTCTTCGAGGTCACGAGCGCGAACCTCGGCGCCCAGAACGCGGTGTGTGGCGGGGGGCGCTACGACGGGCTGGTCGAGGAGCTGGGCGGCCCTCCGGCACCCGCCATCGGCTTCGCCATCGGGATGGAGCGCCTGCTCCAGCTCATCGGCGGGGCCGGCGAGGGGTCGGCTCCCGCGCTCGACGCTTTCATCGTCCCCCTGGGGGAGCGGGCCGCCGCCGAGGCGTTCGCGCTCGCGGGGGAGCTCCGCAGGGGCGGCCTGCGGGCCGACCTCTCTTTCGGCGGGGGGAGCATGAAGAGCCAGATGCGCCGGGCCGACCGCTCGGGGGCGCCCTATGTGCTCATCCTGGGGGACCAGGAGCTCGACAAGGGCGTCGTCAACCTGAAGCACATGAAAGAAAGCCGCAGCGAGGAAGTGCCCCGGGGCGAGATCCTGCCGAAATTGTTAGCGGATCGGCGGTAGGAGATCTTGCTTGTTTTCCCCTCCCCCGAGTTCTTTGGGGCGTGGGGGAGGGTCGGGGTGGGGGAAACCTTCTCGATGGCTTTTCCCTCTCCCTACCCCCTCCCGGAGGGAGGGGGAGAAATACAGATGCTCTCTTGAACGAAAGAAAGATTACGCCTCCCACTCGTACACCTGTAACGCCCCCCGCTCCTCGAAACCCATCCGCCGGTAGAAGGCGGTGACGGGAATGTCGGCGTCGTCGGCGATGAGCTCCAGGGCCGAGAGCTTCAACTCGCGCGCCCTGTGGGCGGCGGCTCCGATGAGAACCTTCCCCCACCCCTTTCCCCGGTACTCGGGCCGGACCCCGATATCGGGGACGTAGGCGGTCCGGTCCCCGGCCCGGAGGCGGAGGGGGTCCACCGCGAGCACCGCCATGCCAATCAACCCCGAGGGCTCCGCCAGCGAATCGAGCAGGAGGCAGTTTTCGGGCGAGGCGTCCTCCTCCTCGAACCAGGCGGCGATGTCCCGCCCGGCGTGAGGCCTGAAGTTCCACATCTTCGAGAAAATGGCGCTGTAGAGCCCTGCGGCGGGCTCCAGGTCGGCGGGCGGCACCAGGGGCCGGACGACGTAGCCCGGCGGGAGGCGCGGATAGGGTACGCTCTCCAAATCCCCCCGGCGGAAAAGGCGCAGGGTCCGGAGCCTCCGGCCCCCCGTCGCGGCGAGGAAAGCTTCCGGAAGTTCTTCCTGGAAATACCCCCAGACGCCGCCCAGGCCTTCCTCGCGGGCGGCCTCCTTCACGGCACGGAGAAGGGTCTTCCCGATGCCCTTCCGGCGGCGGGACGGGGAGACGAAGAGGGCGTCCAGGCAGAGGCGGCCCCGGGCCCGGGTCTCCCGGTCCGGCGCCGTCCGGGCGAAGCCGGCGGCGGCGCCCGGCGGGCCCGCCAGCCAGGCGCGGCACCCGGGGGGGAGGAGGAGCGGCTCTCCCGGCTTCCCGGCCGCGCCGGGGCCGAGCGCCTCCTCCAGGAGGCGGCGGAAATCGGCCTCGCCGGCCGGCTCGCGGGGGTCGAACCGCCGGGCGTCAGCCATGGTGGTAGAAGCGGACCTTGCCTTCGCGGACGGAGCGCTCGAGGCGCTCCATGGCCCAGCGCCGGATGGAGGCCCGGACGGCGGGGACCATGAGGGAGAGCCCCATCAGGTCCGTGAGGAGCCCCGGGGTGAGAAGGAGGACCCCGCCCGCCAGCACAAGGGCGCCGTCCACCAAGGGAACGGCGGGGACCCTCCCCTCGGCCATCTCCCGCTGGATGTTCCTCAGCACCGAGAGCCCCTGGAGCCGGGCGATCCAGGCCCCCACCACCCCGGTGAGGATGACGATGCCGAGGGTGGCGAGCATCCCGATCCGGCCGCCGATCTCGATGAGGATCATCAGCTCGAGGAGCGGAATCGCGGTGAAGAGAAGAAACAACCGGAAGAACACGGTGAATGCCTCCTGGCGGGGCCACACGCCCCGCGGCCATCCTAGCACGAGGACGGAGGGTGTTCAGGGAGGCATCCCCGCCCCCGCCGGATGTGATACATTCCCGCCCGGCGTTCCTTTCATGGAGACGGGGCGATGGCCGGGGCGTGGCCGGGCTTTTTCCGGGGGCTGCGGCGCCTTCTGGGGGGGCCGAGCTTCCAGGATCACCTGGAGGCCTCCGCCGAAAAGCTCAAGCAGAGCCCCATCGAGATGCGTTGCCCGGCCTGCGGCAAGGTGGTACCGTTCCGGGATCGATGCCCGAATTGCGGAAGTCCTCGTCACTCTCCCGTGGATGAGCGCGTCTGAGGCGCTCCAATCCGAAAGAGAGAGCCTTGAAGGAAAGCCGCAGCGGTCGGAAAAGGAAGGATTTCCCGGGGACCGCCGCCGCCCCGGGCGGGGGACGCCCCTGCTCGCCCATCCTCGATTTCTGCAACGCCCCCCTCGAACCGGAAACCTGGCAGGCCTCCTGCCTGGACCTCCTCCGCCGCGAGGGGGTGCTCCCCTTCACGTTCGCCAAGGACGAGGAGGAGTCCCTCAAACAGTTCACCTTCAACGGCGCCCGGGTCACCTTCGGGAACGTGGAGTTCCTGCGGGGGCGCTTCGGACGGATACTGGGGGACATCGCCGGGGAGGGGAAATTCGCCCCCAAGGACATCGAGCTGCTGAACGCCGCCCTGGCCCAGGCCCGGGGGATGCGCTTCCGCCTCGACCGCGTGCTCTCCCCCACCCGGGACGCCGAGGACAGCGTCTTCCTCCGCCCCCTCACTTTCGACCTGGAGTTCCTGCTCCATTTCGCCGTCGCCCGCTTCCTGTCCGGGCTGGAGCCCCAGCGCCTGAAGAAGTGCCCGAATTGCGCCCGCTTGTTCCTCCTGGACGCCATGCACCGCAAGCGCTTCTGCACCGACTCCTGCCGGACGGGGTTCCACAACCGCATCCGGGTCGAGACGGGCCGCCAGGCCCTTTACATGCGGCGGCGGCGGGAGGCCATCCGGCTGAAGGCCCAGGCCCTGCCGACCGAAATTCCCACCGACCTGTAACGTCAAGGACATGCGCAGATCGTGTAACGGGCTGTTCCGGCGTCACTTTCATGTTGCGCGCCGATTCGAGCGGGCGGGCGGAACCGGGGCGGGCTTGCGCTTCGGTCCGCGGATTGGGATATCATCCTGAGCCTTCATCGGCCGGACATCGTCATCTTTCTTGGGAGAGCGGGGAATGCCTGAAACCATGCGCGCCATGCGTATCCACGAGCTGGGGGGGAGCTTCAAGCTGGAGACGGTTCCCGTCCCCCGGCCCGGCCCGAACGAGGCCCTCATCCGGCTCCGGGCGACCGGCCTGGGCCTCACCCTGGTCATCATGCGGAAGACCCCGGGGCTCATCAGCCACTACCCCCGGACGATGGGGCACGAGATCGCGGGCGAGGTGGTGGAGATGGGGTCCGAGGTCCAGGTGGTCCGGCCCGGGGACCTGGTGACGGCCCACTTCTACCTGACCTGCCACAACTGCAACTTCTGCCGGAGCGGCCGGGAAACCCTCTGCCCCGACTTCCGGGGCTACGTGGGGCTGGCCCACGACGGGGGTTATGCCGAATACATGACGCTCCCCGCCGTGAACCTCTGCAAGATCCCGGAGGGGGTTTCGGCCCTCGATGCCTGCGTGGCGGCGGACGCCATCTGCACCCCCTACCACAACTGCGTGGCCGAGGCCCAGATCAAGCCCGGGGATCAGGTGGCCATCGTGGGGGCGGGGGGCGGGGTGGCCATCCACGCCGTCCAGATGGCCCAGGTGTGCGGCGGGCACGTTATCGGGGTGGACGTCTCGGAGAAGAAGCTCGAGACCGTCTCCCGGCTCGGGGCCTTCGCCGTGGTGAACCCCTCGAAGAACGACCCGGTGGAGGAAATCCTCTCCCTCACCCAGGGCAAGGGAGTGGACGCCTACATCGACTACGTGGCCACCAGGCAGACCCTGGAGGCGGGCCTCGCCTGCCTCGCCCGGGGCGGAAAGCTGGTCATCGTGGGCTTCCGGCCGCCGGCTGCCTACAAGGGCGTCTCCCCCAGCTTCACGGTGGACCCCCTGGAGCTCCTCAGCCGGGGCCAGGAGATCCACGGCTCGCGCTACTGCTCGATGCTGGAGCTCCGGCAATCCCTGGAACTCGTCCGCCAGGGGCGGATCAAGCCCGTCGTCACCGAGACCTTCAAGCTCGAGGAGACCGAGAAGGGCTTCCAGATGCTTGAAAAGAACGAGATTACCGGGCGCGCCGCAGTGGTGTTCGGATAGGCGGCGCTTCCCCGGCATATAAAGCGGGCGGCCCGGGGGGGGTCATGAGGCGGGAAAAATCCTGGCGGAATCCTGATTCGGCTGCGTAGGAGGGATCGCATGGCCAATACGACCGATACCGTGATGGCGAAGCAGGAGCGCCGCGTCCGGGCGCAGTGGAAGGGGAACTGCAAGGTGGAGCTCAAGGCCCGGAGCCTCGCCTGGATGGCGGACGAACCCAAGGCGGCGGGAGGGGAGGATGCCGGGCCCACCCCGCGGGAGATGGCCCTGGGGGCGCTCGCGGCCTGCGTCACCATCGTCACCCATAAAGTGGCCGAGGATTTGAAGTTCCGCTATTCGGACCAGTCCATCGAGGTCCGGGGCACGGCCGACCCGCGCGGGGCCAAGGACGCCGACAACGGCATCAGCCCCAACTTCGACCATGTGCAGGTCAAGATCACCCTGGTGACGGACGAGCCCGAGGAGCGCGTGGCCGAGCTCAAGCGCCAGCACAAGGGCCGCTGCCCCATCTCGGCCCTCTTCCGGGAGAGCGGCTGCGGCCTCGAGGAGGAATGGATCGTCAAGCGGCCGTGAAGGGGGAAGATTGCAGGGGCGAGGCATGCCTCGCTCCATACGGATGCGGCCGCGCGATATGCCCCGTAGGGGCAGGCCCCTGCGCCTGCCCTGCGAGACAAGGGCGGCCACGTGCGCCACACAAAAAAGGGGGGAGCCCACCGGCTCCCCCCTTCCCTTTCGCGCCAACTGCCGCTGTCTAACCCTTCAGGTGCTTGTTCAGGAAGGCCACCGTCTTCGCCCAAGCGTCATCGGCCGCCTTCTGGTTGTAGCGGGCGCCGCCGGTGTCGTTGTGGAAGGCGTGCTCGACGTTGGGGTAGGTTTCCGAGACGAAGTTCTTCCCCGCCTTCTTCAGGGCGTCCAGGTAGGCCGGGACGCGCTCGTTCACCCGCTTGTCGTTCCCGGCGTAGATGAGGAAGAGAGGAGCCTGGATCTTGGGGACCACGGCGGGGTCGGGCGGGAACCCATAGAAGGCCACCGCCGCGTCGAGGGTGGGCTCGTTCGCGGCGAGGAGGTTCACCATCGCCCCGCCCCAGCAGAAGCCGACCGTTCCCACTTTACCCCCGGCGACCTGGGGGGACTTGTTGAGGAATGCCACTCCGGCGCGCAGGTCGGCCAGGGCGTCCTCGCGCGCGAGGTCGCGGATGGCGGCGATGGCCTGCTCCTGGACGGGCGGGGTTCCGCCCTTGCGGGAGAGGAGGTCCGGGGCGATGGCGTGGAGGCCCGCCACGGCGGCCTTCCGGGCCACATCGCGGATGTGGTCGTTCAGGCCCCGGTTCTCGTGGATGACGATCACCGCGGGGAGGGCCCCCGCTCCCTTGGGCCGGGCCTGGTAGGCCTTCACGGGGCCCGCCGGGCCCGGGTAGCTGACCTCTCCCGCCTGCAGCTTGGGGTCATCGGGGGCGACCTTGGCGGCTTCGGCGTTACCCTCCAGCAAGGGGAGGATGGAGGTGGCGGCCGCGGCGCCCCCGGCCAGTTGGGTCAGCCGGCTCATGAACTCCCGGCGGGGCATGGGGGTGTGCCGGAACTCGTCGTACAGGTCGATGATGGCGCGGTTCATGCCGTTCTCCTCGGTCGGATGGGGCGGCGCGCCTCGCGCCCGGGGGCCGAGGCTTCGGGTGTGTCTTTACTAACACGCGGAGGGGGGTTCGAGTTTCGGCGGCTTTCTATGCCAGGCGGGCCTTCGCGTAACGGGCGAATTCCGCGAAAATCCGTCCACGCTGGACCGATTTTCATCTGCATCCTATTTTCGGAGCGGGTGGCCCTGAAACGCCATGAAGGGAGGCTTCGCATGCCGGCTGCGAGGGAAGGTGCCGCAATCCACCCGCGTCCCGCCTCGGGCGCAACCGCGGCGCGGCCGGCCAGGGCGAGGGAGAGACGGTGACACCCCGCGAGTGCCTCATCCTCTTCGCGCGCCCGCCCCGCCCCGGCCAGGTGAAGACGCGCCTCTCCCCCCTCCTGGGCCCGGAGGGCGCGGCCGGGCTCTACGAGGCCTTCCTCCTGGACGCCGCCCGGCTGGCGCGGGAGTTTCGGGCGGCGCGGCCGGGCCTTGGGCTAGTGGCCGAATGGGCGCTCGGGGAGGGAGAAGACGCCTCCGCCCTCCCCCTCTCCGCCTGGCTCCCCGGGCCCTTCCGTCACCGGGCCCAGGCGGGAGCCGACCTGGGGGCGCGGATGGCCTCGGCGCTGGAGCGGGCGCTCATGGAAAGCGCGGCGGCCGTCCTCATCGGGACGGATTTCCCCGACCTTCCGGCGCGCATCCTGGCCGACGCCTTCGACGCGCTCGCGGCGCCTTCCTCGAAGCCGGTCCGCGCGGCCATCGGGCCCGCCGGGGACGGCGGCTACTACCTCATCGGCCTGAGCGCGCCGAGGCGGGAGATCTTCGAGGGCATCGCCTGGGGGACGGAAGGGGTGTTCGACGCCACGGTGCACAAGCTGCTGGCGCTGGAGGCGGAGGTTTCGGTCCTGGACCGCTGGGAGGACGTGGACTCCCCCGCCGCCCTGGAGGCGCTGCGCCTGCGGCTGGCGGCCCGGCCGGCGGAGGTGGCGCGGCACACCCGCGAATGGCTGGGGGGAGAACCTTAAATTTCGAGTTGAACACCGAATTCGACCACGCGGTCGGAAGGAATCCGGAAGTAGAGCGCGGCGCTGCGGGAATTGCGGGACATGAACATGAAGAGTTCTTTCCGCCAGCGCGGCATGCCGGACGCCCTTTGGCGCCCGATGAGGAGGGTTTCCTTGCCGAGGAAGTAGGAATGCGTTCCCTCCCTGAACTTGAAATCCTTGAAATCGATCTGCAACAGGGCGGTCGGCACGTTCGGGTCCTGCATGAAGCCGTAGCGGAGCTTGATCCGGTACATGCCGTCCGCGACCACTTCCATCTGCGCCCGCTCTCTCCAATTGACGGCGGGGATCTCCTCCACGATCACCGAGAGCAGGATCACCCGCTCGTGCAGGACCTTGTTGTGCGCCAGGTTGTGCTGCAGCGTCGCCGGGATGCCCCTGGGATTGCCCGTGAGGTAGATGGCGATGCCGGGCACGCGGACGGGCGGGCTCTTCCGGATCGTCTCGAGGAACTCATCGACCGACTGGGTTTCCTCGCGGAGCTTGTCGCTCAAGTACTTTCTCCCGCGCGCCCAAGTGGTCATAAAAGCGAAGACGGCGGCGGCGACCGTGAGGGGGAACCATCCGCCCGACGCGATCTTGACGATGTTCGCCCCGAAGAAGGCCATGTCCACGATCAGGAAGGCTCCGATCAGGATGAGCGCCGGGAGAGCCCCCCATCTCCAGAATTCGCGCACGACGAAATACAGCAGGACGGTCGTGACGAGCATGGTGGTGCTCACCGCCACGCCGTAGGCGTTAGCCAGGTTGCCCGACCGCCGGAACGCCAAGACGAGGGCGATCGTCCCTATCAGCAGGACCCAGTTCACGACCGGGACATAGATCTGCCCGATCTCCTCGGGGGAGGTGTGCTGGATGGTCATGCGGGGGGAGTAGCCGAGCTGGATCGCCTGACGGGTCAGCGAAAAGGCGCCCGAGATGACGGCCTGGGAGGCGATGACCGTCGCCGCCGTCGCGAGGAGGACCAGAGGGTAGAGAGCCCACCGCGGGGCCATGTGGAAGAAAAGGCTGGGAAGCACGTCGGGGCTCCGCATCAGCAGTGCCCCCTGCCCCAGGTAATTGAGCACGAGGGCCGGAAGCACGAGGCCGAACCAGCCCATCCGTATCAGCCGCTTCCCGAAGTGCCCCATGTCGGCGTAGAGGGCCTCGCCGCCGGTGACCACGAGGAAGATGGCGCCAATCACCCCGGTGCCCTCCAGGCCATGGGCCATGAGGAAACGAAAGGCGTAGCGCGGATCGATTGCCAGCAGAACCTGGGGCGACTTCATGATGGAGACGACGCCGAGGGCGCCGATGGTGAGGAACCAGATCGTGACCACGGGCCCGAAGAGGAACCCGATCCGCTCCGTGCCCCGGTGCTGGGGCAGGAACAGCGCCACCAGGATGGCCAGGGAGATGGGAATCACGTAGGGCTCGAACAGGGGCGTGGCCACGTGCAGGCCCTCGACGGCGCTCAGCACCGAGATGGCCGGGGTGATCATGCTGTCCCCGTAGAGGAGGGCGGCGCCGAACAGCCCGAGCGCGCTCAATGCATACCGGCGCCGGCCGGTGATCCCCTGCCTCTGTATCACGAGCGCCATCAGGGCCAGGATGCCTCCCTCCCCGTGGTTGTCGGCCCGGAGGACGAAGGCGAGATATTTGATTGAAATAACCAGGATGAGGGACCAGAAAATGAGGGACATCACCCCCAGAATGTTGGCCTGCGTCAGAGAGAGGCCATGCTCGCCGAGGAAGGACTCCCGCACGGCGTAGAGGGGACTCGTCCCGATGTCCCCGTACACCACCCCCAGCACGGCCAGCAGGTGCGGGGCGAGGCGCGAGAATCCCTCGTTGTGAGGCGCGCCGTTCGTCTTCGGAGGTCTCATAAGGGCTCTTATGTCGTCGTGGGCCACTCGCCCCGGAACCAGAGGCGAGCATCCCCGGCAACTCCGAAGGGGGGAGTCAGCCCGGCCGGATCCAGGTCAGCGCGACTCGCCTAAGGAAGATGAACATCAATGAGTTATGCACCAAAAGAAAATTAGACCGTATCTCGCCCAAAGCCGGGATGACAAAATATCCCGCCCCGCCGTCCTCTTGCGAGGGCGCAAGTGAAATGGGATCATTCCGCCGATTTGTCAAGCACGCGTAAAGTACCGGTGGAGGCGGCGATGATTTCCGTCCGGCGCCTGGCGGCCTTCGGCGTGGCCGCGGCGCTCTGGGTTCTTCCGGCTTCTCCGGCCCCGGCCGCCCAGGGGGAGGACATCCTCTCCTCCGAGCCCGGGCGCATGGCCTCCCGCCCCGGCGAGGACGCCCTGAGCACCCTGCCCCCGGCGGGGCCGGCCGGCCTCCCGCCGGCCGCGCCTTCCCTTTTGCCAGTGACCCCCAAGGCCCCTGCCGGGGCGGGCGTCGAGGTGCTGAACGGGAGCGGCTTCGGCGGCCAGGCCGCCTACTGGGCCGCCCGCCTGCGCGGGCAGGGCGTCGAGGTCGCCCGGGTGGCGGACGCGGACCGCCTGGATCATCCCCGGACGGTCATCTACTATGCGGAAGGGTCCGAGAAGGCCGCCCTCGAGATTCGCCGCCTCCTCGGGCGCAGGGGGAGGCTCCAGGCCGGGAAGCCGGCCGGACGGCACGCCGTCGTCGTGGTGCTGGGCCGCGACCTGCCCGTCGAGGCCCGGGAGGAAACGCCCGGCAAGGATTGAGGATGCCAGTTCTGAAATTTGGTGGCCTGACGCCATTGGCGCGATGAACCTGTAGGGGCGTACGGCCGTACGCCCCTACGAAAAACGCGTCACCGGCCCACATACAAAGGCCAACGCGACGGCTTCAGTAGGCTGTTATGAGGAAGCGGTGAATTTTCCCCCGCCGCGCCTGCCCCGAGCCATTCCCAGAGGACGCCCCGATGAAAGCCGATCTCCTGATCTCCAACGCCCGGATCGTCACGCCCGCTGGGACCTACCGGGGGCACCTCTACGTCGACGGCGGCCAGATCGCGGCCATCACCAAGGAAAAGGAGGCGGGGGCCCGGCGCGAGATCGACGCCGCCGGCCGCTATCTCATGCCTGGGATGGTGGACGAGCACGTCCACATGATGGACCCCGGCTTCACCGACCGGGAGGACTGGACCCAGGGCACCAAGTCCGCAGCCCGGGGGGGCATCACCACCGTCATCGACCACCACCGCAGCGAGCCCCTCGTCTACACCCGGAAGATCCTCGAGGAGAAGACCGAGTACATCCGCTCCCGCGCCGTGGTGGACTACGGCCAGCTCGGCGGCATCGACCTCGACAACCTCGAGCACCTGCGGCCCATGTGGGAGGGTGGCGCGCTCGGCTTCAAGGGCTTCATCTGCGAGCTCCACGGCGTGCCCGACCTCTCGGAGGGCGTGCTCCTCGACGTGATGCGCGAGGTCAAGAGCTTCGGCGGCGTGGTCATGCTCCATTGCGAGAGCGACTCCATCCTGAAGAAGGCCAAGGCCCGGATCGACGCCGAGGGCCGCACCGACTACATGTGCATCACCGAGTGGCGCAACCCCGAGGCGGAGACCGTGGCCACCCTGGACGCCATCTCCCTGGCCGAGCTGACGGGCTGCACGGTGCTCGTGGCCCATGTGAGCCAGCCCAAGCTGCTCCAGGCCATCCGGGACGCCCGGCGCCGGGGCGCGAACATCTACGCCGAGAGCTGCCCGCAGTACTTCTATCTCTCGACCGAGCACCTCAAGAAGTCGGGGCCCTTCGTGAAGTTCACCCCCGTCATCCGGGAGCCCGAGGTGGTGGAGGGCATGCGCGGCGCCCTCGGCCGGGGCATGGTGGACACCATCGGCACCGACCACTGCCCCTTCCCCCGCGCCAAGAAGGAGGCGGGCGTCAAGGACATCCACAAGGCCCCATTCGGCATCCCGGGCTGCGACACCACGGTACGGCTCATGCTGAACGCGGTGAGCGATGGCGTCCTGACCTTGAACCAACTCGTGCGCGTCTGCTGCGAGCAGCCCGCCCGGCTCTTCCGCCTGTATCCCCGCAAGGGCAGCATCCAGATCGGAGCGGACGCCGATCTCCTCCTCGTGGACATGGAGAAGGAGGAGGTCCTCCGCGACGAGGACATCGTCTCCAAGTGCAGATGGACGCCCTTCAACGGCTGGAAGGTGAAGGGCGCGCCCGTGATGACGCTGGTCCGCGGCCAGGTGGTAATGGAGGGCGGGAAGGTCATCGGCGAGGCCGGGTCAGGCCGCCCGGTCGAGCGCGTGGAAGCCTGAGACGGAGAACGGCAAACCCGCCGCCAATTGTGGCCGGGCGCGATGGAGAAGTTCAAGGAAATCCACGAGCGCTGGATCGACATCTGGAACGGGGACCTGGGGCTGATTGTGGAGGTGGTTTCGCCCCGCTTCGTGGGTCGCTGGCCGCCGGTGAGGCCCGATGTCCCCTACGACGTCGTCGGCCCGGCCCGCATGAGGCAGATGGTGGAGATGTCCCGGACGCTCATCCCGGACCTGCGGGTCTCGGTGGAGGCCGGGCCCATCGCCGAGGGCGCCGTCCTGGCGGCCCGCTGGGTGGGCCGGGGCCGCTACGCCGGGGGCATCCGGGGGGCGACGGCCCCGCCCGGCACCGAGGTGGCCTTCTGCGGGTGCGATTTCCTGCGCATCGAGTCGGACCGGATCGTGGAATACTGGGTCAGCTCGGACGGGCTTTCCCTTCTGGCCCAGGTGGGCGCCCTGCCCGGCCAGGAATAAAAATTCCCTCGAATTTTCCCTAAAGTCTCCCCCTCCGGCTGCCGATATAACGCATGGGTATCCTTGGCCCGACGCTGATCTTTTGCCTGATAACGATGAGGATTTCGCGATAGATTCCAGCCGCTTGAACGCCCCCTGGGGATATTTTACGTGAAGATCGCCCCCTATCTTGCGACGAGCATCCAGCGCAGCTACCTGCGTCAGCAGCGCATCGGGGAGCGCATCGCCGAGCTCAAGGGGGCGGACGAAGCGGCCGCTACGCCCCCCGCAGCCCAAGTCGACATCCCGGAGGCGCTCCTCAAGACCTCCCGGACGGGCCGCAAGGACCTCCAGCACGCCAGGGAGGAGCAGCTCGAGGAGCTGACCGGCCGCTTCGTGCAGCGCTTCCTGGAGACTTTCTCCCAGAAGCCCGGCGAGGCCCGGGGCGGGGAGGAGGGTCCGGGGCGCCCCTCCTTCGGGAGGATCCTGGAGAACCTGGATATCCACGTGTACGAGGAGACGGACGGCAAGGGCGGCCTCGTCGTCCAGCGGGAGAGCGGCCAAGTTCTCCTCCACCTGCCCCCCGAGACCCGGGAGGTGGCCACGGAGGAGCTCAAGAAGCTGGCCCGCGACATTCTGCAGGAGTTGATCTAAGCTGCACCGAGCCTGGACGCGCGCAGGGAGAGAAGCCGTGACGGACCTGGACCCCATCCGAAGGAAAATCAGCGGCGAGGCCTACACCGAGTCGCTCCGCAAGAAGGAAAAGGCCGAGCAGGCCCGGGGCGGGGGCCAGAAGGCCAGCGCCGGCGGGGCCGCCCAGGAGGGCGAGCGCGTCGAGGTCAGCGACAAGGCCCTGATGCTGAGCCGCATCCAGCGCGCCCTGGCCGAGATCGCCGACGTGCGCGCGGACCTCGTGGCCGAGATCCGGGCCCGCATCGAGCGCGACGAGTACCACGTCCAGGGCGAGGTCATCGCCGACAAGGTCATCCGCGACGCTCTCAAGGAGATGAAGTCCATCCGCCGGGGGTGATTGGAGAAACGTCCACTTTGACGGATGGGGTCATTTCTCCCTCTCCCGGAGGGAGAGGGGGGTCATGGCGTACGAGCTTTGCCCAATCTTTTACATTTCCCCGCCCTTTTGCTGAAGCGAACTCTTTCACCCTCCCTCGAAATCCGAGCGCCGCACCACGGCCGGCATGGGCCGCTCGTTGACGTGAAGCTGGAACACGTCCGGGCGCGCGTAGTGGCCCACCACGTCGAAGTCGTACTTCCCCCGCGGGATCTCGGCCAGATCGATCTCGGCCGTCAGGATGGCCGGCCCCTCGAAGTGGGGCCCCGCCAGCACCCGGCCGAGGGGCGACACGACGCAGCTCCCGCCCCGCATCAGCACGGTTTCGGGCGCGCAATCGGCGGGGTAGTCCGCCGGGCAGTCGGCGCGGGTGAGGTACTGGCAGGCCGAGAGGACGAAGCAGCGGCCCTCCAGGGCCACGTGGCGCATGGTGGAGAGCCAGGTGTCGCGGTCGTCGGCCGTGGGGGCGCAGTAGATTTGGACCCCCTTCGAATACATGGCCATGCGCAGGAGCGGCATGTAGTTCTCCCAGCAGATGACCGCCCCCAGGCGCCCGAGGGGGGTGTCCAGGGCGGCCAGGGTGGAGCCGTCCCCGAAGCCCCAGATGAGGCGCTCCATCGCCGTGGGCATGAGCTTACGGTGCTTGCCGAGGAGCGTCCCATCCGGCCCGTAGAAGAGGACCGTGCAGTAGAGGGTGCCCCCGTCGCGCTCCATGACCCCCACCACGAGATGCACCTTGTTCTCGCGGGCCGCCCGGCCGATGGCCGCCTCGTCCGGGCCGCCGAGCTCCAGGGCGCTCTCGAAGTAGCGCCGGAAGTCCTCCCTCCCCTCCGGGGTGCGCCGCCCGACCCGGGCTCCGAAGTCCAGCTCCTTGGGATAGCCCGAGACGAAGGCCTCCGGGAAGAGGACCAGGGAGGCTCCCTTGATGGCCGCCTCGGCGGTCAGCCGGCGGAGCTTCTCGATGGTGCGGGCGCGGTCGAAGACGGCCGCCCCGGCCTGGACCACGGCGGCGAGGAAGGTCTGGGCCATGCGGAGTTCTCCCCTTGGGAAGGATGGCCGGTGAGCCGGCAGCAGCTTATGGCGCATTGTAGGGCGCGGGGAGAGGCCCTCCAAGTGCGGGCGCGAAAAAAGCCGGCCTCCTGGGGGAGGCCGGCTTCTGCTTCCGCGAAAACGGGCGGGCGGCTCAGGTCACCGGGGCGTAGTACTGCTTGAACTCCTCCGGGATCTCCTCCTCGCGCACGTCCTTCATCGAGAGCCGGATGCGCCCGTTGCCCTCCACGTCGAGGCACTTGACCAGGACGCGATCGCCCTCCTTGAGGACTTCCGAAACCTGGCCGATGCGCCGCTTGGCGATGTTGCTGATGTGCACCAGGCCGTCCGTGCCCGGGAATATCTCCACGAAGGCGCCGAAGTCCATGAGCTTGCGGACCGTGCCGTAGTAGTACTTGCCCGGCTCGGCCTCCTGGGTGAGCTCGCGGATGATCTCGATGGCGCGGCGGGCGCTGGCCTCGTCGGCCGAGGCGACGAAGATGGTGCCGTCGTCCTCGATGTCGATCTGGGCGCCCGTCTCCTCGACGATCCCCCGGATGACCTTCCCGCCGGGTCCGATGACGTCCCGCACCTTGTCCTTGTTGATGTTGATGGTGAAGATGCGCGGCGCGTAGGGGGAGATCTCCGGCTTGGGGGCCGAGATGACGGCGTCCATCTGGTCCAGGATGAACAGCCGGGCCTCCTTCGCCTGCTGCAGGGCGTCGCGCACCAGGCTGAACTTGAGGCCCCTGATCTTGATGTCCATCTGGAGGGCGGTGATGCCCTCGCGGGTGCCGCCCACCTTGAAGTCCATGTCACCGAGATGATCCTCGATCCCCAGGATGTCGGTCAGGATGGCGGTGCGGCCCGTGCCCTCCTCGCTGATGAGGCCCATCGCCACGCCGGCCACGGCCGACTGGGTGGGCACGCCCGCCGCCATGAGGGAGAGGCTCGACCCGCAGATGGTGGCCATGGAGGAGCTGCCGTTGCTCTCGGTGATCTCCGAGACGATGCGGATGGTGTAGGGGAAGCTCTCGTGGTCGGGCAGGACGGCCTGCACCGCCCGCGCGGCCAGCGCCCCGTGGCCGACCTCGCGGCGGCCGGGGCCCCGGTTGGGTTTGGCCTCGCCCACGCTGTAGCCGGGGAAGTTGTAGTGGAGCAGGAAGTAGCGGTCGGACTTCCCGTCCAAGGTGTCGATGAGCTGGGCGTCGCTCCCGGTGCCCAGGGTGACGGTCACCAGCGCCTGCGTCTCGCCCCGGGTGAAGAGGACGCTCCCGTGGGGCCGGGCCAGGGGATTCATCCGGATGGTGATGGGCCGCACCGTCTTGAGGTCCCGCCCGTCCGCCCGCACGCCCTTGTCGAGGATGATGCCCCGGAAGACCTCCTTCTCGATCTTGGAGGCAATCTCGCCGACCGTCTTCTTATCCGGAGCCCCATCGCCCGTGCAAAGCGCCTCGACGGCGGCCTTCTTGGCCTCGCCGATGGCCTGGTACTGGGCCAGCTTCTCGTGGATCTGGGCCGCCTGCTGGAAGCGGGGGACGGCGATCTCGCGCACCCGGCGGACGAGGTCCTCATCGGTCTTGGGCTCTTCGATCGCGCGCTTGGGCTTGCCGACCTCCCGCCGGAGCTCCTCCTGGAGGGCGCAGAGCTGACGGATGACGGCGTGGCCCTTCTCGAACGCCTCCATGTAGGCGTCCTCGGAGACCTCGAAGCTCCCCGCCTCGACCATGACCAGGGCGTCGGCCGTGCCGGCCATGACGCAGTTCAGGTCGCTCTCCACCTGCTGGGGAATGGTCGGGTTGACGATGATCTCCCCGTTCACCCGCCCCACCCGCACGGCGCCGATGGGGCCGCCGAAGGGGATGTCCGAGATGTGGAGGGCGGCGGAGGTGCCGTTGATGGCCAGGATGTCCGCGTCGCAGGTGCGGTCGTAGGACATCACGAGGTCCTGGATCATCGTCTCGCAGCGGTAGCCCTTGGGGAAGAGCGGGCGGATGGGCCGGTCGATGAGCCGGCAGGTCAGGACCTCCCGCTCGCCGGGGCGGCCCTCCCGCCGGAAAAAGTTCCCCGGGATGATCCCGGCGGCGTAGAAGGCCTCGCGGTAGTCCACCGTGAGCGGGAAAAAGTCGATTCCCTCGCGGGGGCTGTCGGAGCCGCAGGCGGTGCAGATAACGGAGGTGTCCCCGTAGTGCATCATCACCGCGCCGCCGGCCTGCTTGGCGATCTCGCCCGTCTCGAAGGCGAGCGTATATCCGTTGATGGAGATCTCTTTTCTTATGGGTGGCATCAGGACTTCCCTCTGGAGGCGGGCGCGCCAGCTAGCGGCGGATGCCGAGGCGCTCGATGATGGCGCGGTAGCGGTTGATGTCCTTCTCCCGGAGGTAATCCAGGAGGCGCCGCCGCTGGCCCACGATCTTGAGGAGCCCCCTTCGGGAATGGTGGTCCTTCGTGTGGGTCTTGAAATGCTCGGTGAGGTAGGTGATTCGCTCGGTCAGGATGGCCACTTGGACCTCGGCCGAGCCGGTGTCTTTCTCGTGCGCTCTGTGCTGCCCGATGACTTCGGTCTTCCGCTCCTTGGCTAGAGGCATTTCCTTCGGTTCCTCCCACTTCTCTCTGTGGCTTGGGCCCTCCCAAGCCGTTCGCGAGCACCCGCTCAGGTTGGGCAAATCTTAGCCGAGATTGATCCCATTGTAAACAGGGGGGGTCCGGGGCGGGCGGAGCGAGAGGCAAACGCGATTCCGCCGTCTATTCGGCGAAAACCCGGTCGGGCGCCACCCAGCCCCGGGCCCGCTCCCGGGGCGGAAGCATCCGGCCCACGGCGAGGAGCTCCCCTCCCGGAGCCAGGAGACGCACCCGGCCTTCGGCCGGCGGGACCTCCCCCTCGGCCCAGTCGCGGGGCTTGAGCGCCGCCCCGTGGCGCACCCGCTCCCCGGCCTCGGGCCGCACCGTCAGGGCGGGCAGATGGCCGAGCGCCTGGGCGGGGCTCATGAGGGCCTCGGCCAGCTTCCCCTCCCCGGCCAGGCCGCGAATCTCCTCCAGGGTCCGGGCGGCCTCCAGCCGGAAAGGCCCGAGCGCCGTCCGGGTGAGGGCCGCGAGGCACCCTCCCGATCCTTGGCGGGCCCCCACGTCGTGGCACAGCACCCGGATGTAGGTGCCCCGGCTGCAGGTCACCTCGAAAGTGAGGAGCGGCCCTTCGGCCTCCAGGGCGCGGACGGCGTAGACGTGGATGGGGCGGCCCTTGCGCTCCACCTCGACTCCGGCCCGGGCCAGCTCGTGCAGCCGGGTGCCGCCCACCTTCAGGGCCGAGAACATGGGGGGCACCTGCTCCGACTCCCCGAGGAACGTGTCGAGGATGCGCTGGACGCCCTCCACCGCGATCTCCCCCGGATTCTTTTCGGCGAGGGTGCGGCCCGTCACGTCCAGGGTGTCCGTCACCCGGCCGAAGCGCATCACGGCGCGGTAGGTCTTCCGGCAGTCGAGGAGATAGGGGAAAAGCTTGGTCGCCGCGCCCAGGCAGATGGGGAGCACGCCCTCGGCCATGGGGTCAAGAGTGCCGGCGTGGCCCACCTTGGTGCGGGGCGGGACGAGGCGGCGCACCGCGTCCACCAGATCGTGCGAGGTGGGGCCGGCCGGCTTGCGGAGGTTGAGGGCGCCGCAGAGCTTCATTCCCGGCGCTCGCGCTTGCGGACCTCGGCCAGGAGGCGTTCGATCCGGTCGCTGTAGGCCACGCCGCGGTCGACCACGAAGCGCAGGTTGGGCACCACCCGGAGCTCCAGCCGCTCGCCCAGCTTGGCCCGCAGGAAGCCGACGGCCCGCTCCAGCCCCGCCTGGCCCTCGGCGATCTCCTCGTCGCTCCCCTTCCCCTCGCCGTAGCGGCTGAAGTGGGCCGTCGCCAAGCGCAGGTCCGGCGACACCTCGACGCGCGTGATGACGACGTTGCGCACGCGCGGGTCCTTCACCTCCTTGAGCAGGAGGACGGAGAGCTCGGCATGGACCAGTTCGGCCACCCGGGCGGTGCGGGGGTATTGCATCGGGGAGCTCCGATCGGAAACCTGCGCATCCGGGAGAGGCCTATATCAAGGCCCTGCCCCCTCCCTCCGGGAGGGGGTTGGGGGAGGGAAAGCCTTCCGGCCAAGGCGGGCTCCCCCCACCCTGCTCTCCTCCCGGAGGAGGGAGGAAGAAGCGTTATCATGGCTCGGGGGCGCCGCCCGCCCTTCCCTCACCCCGGCGCGCTATCTCTGGCGTATTGCAATACGCCCCTGCGGCACAATGCCTGCCGGCGAGGAAACCCGCCCTTCCGCCAGCTACACGATCTCGATGGTGAAGTCCGTGACGACGGCCAGCCCCATCCCCTCGATTGCGTCGAGGGCCTTGCGGAGCTGGCTGTCGAGGAACCTCCCGTCGTTGGCGACCGCGCCGACCCCGATGCGGCAGATCTGCCACTTGTCCTGGAAGTCCAGTTCGGCCACCGAGACGTTGAAGCGCTGGCGCAGGCGCGTGACGATGGACTGGACGATTTTCCGCTTGGCCTTGAGGGAGGCGCTTTCGTATATCTGCAGGTCCACGGTCAGGAGGCCCATGGTAGCCATGCTTGTCCGGCCTCCGGCGCCGGGCGGGCGGCGCTATAGGGTGCGGGCGACCTCCTCCGTCACGAACGGCTCGATGATGTCGCCTTCCTTGAGGTCGTTGAAGCGCTCGAGCCCGATGCCGCACTCGTAGCCCTGCTGCACCTCGGCGACGTCCTCCTTGAAGCGCCGCAGGGAGGAGAGGCGGCCGGTGTAGATGACCACGTTGTCGCGGATGAGGCGGACCTCCGAGTTCCGCCGGACGGTGCCGTCGGTCACGTACGAGCCGCCGATGGTCCCCGCGCCGGGGACGTGGAAGATCTTGCGCACCTCGGCGTGGCCGCGGATGACCTCGCGCTTGCCGGGCTCGAGGATGCCCTCCAGGGCGGACTTCACCTCCTCGATGGCGTCGTAGATGACCGAGTAGAGGCGGATGTCCACCTTCTCGCGCTTCGCCGTCTCGCCGGCGCCCGGCGTGGGCCGCACGTTGAAGCCCACGATGATGGCGGAGGAGGCGGCGGCGAGCATGACGTCGGTCTCGGTGATGCCGCCCGCCGAGCTGTGGAGGATGCGCACCCCCACCTCCTGGTTGCCGAGCTTCTGGAGGCTCTCGCGCAAGGCCTCGATGCTGCCCTGGACGTCGGCCTTGAGGATGATGTTGAGCTCCTTGAGCCGGCCTTCCTTCACGCTGTCGAGGAAGCTCTCGAGGCTCACCCGCGCGTTCGTGACCAGCGCGGCCAGGCGCTCGCGCTGCTGGCGCCTGGAGCTGATCTCGCGGGCGACGCGCTCGTCCTGCACGGCGAGGAAGGTGTCGCCCGCCTCGGGCACGCCCGCGAAGCCGAGCACTTCGACCGGAGTCGCCGGCCCCGCCAATTTCAGCTTGCGTCCCTGGTCGTCCAGGAGCGCGCGCGCCTTGCCGTGCCATTTCCCGGCCACGAAGGTGTCGCCCACCTTCAGGGTGCCCCGCTGGACGAGGACGGTGGCTACCGGGCCCCGGCCCTTGTCGAGCTTGGCCTCGACCACCACGCCCTCGGCGGCGCGATCGGGGTTGGCCTTGAGTTCCATCAGCTCGGCCTGGAGGATGGCCAGGTCGAGCAGATCGTCGATGCCGATCCCCTGGCGGGCCGAGACGGGGGCGTAGACGGTGTCGCCGCCCCAGTCCTCGGGGATGAGGCCCAGCTCCGAGAGCTGCTGCTTCACCCGGTCGGGATTGGCGTCCGGGAGGTCCATCTTGTTGACGGCCACCATGATGGGGACGCTCGCCGCCTTCGCGTGGGCGACGGCCTCCCGCGTCTGGGGCATGACGCCCTCGTTCGCCGCCACGACGAGGATGACGAGGTCCGTCACTTTGGCGCCGCGGGCGCGCATGGCCGTGAAGGCCTCGTGGCCCGGGGTATCGAGGAAGACGGCCGTGCCCTTCTCCGTCTTCACCCGGTAGGCGCCGATGTGCTGGGTGATGCCGCCGGCCTCATGCTCCATCACGTTGGCCTTGCGGATGGCGTCGAGGAGGCGCGTCTTGCCGTGGTCCACGTGGCCCATGATGGTGATGACCGGGGCGCGCGGCTTGAGGCTCTCCGGGGCGTCCGCCTCCTGATGCACGAGGACGTCCTCGATGTTCTCCTTGCTGATCTCGACCTCGTAGCCGAACTTCTCGCTCAGGCCGACGGCCGTGCTGTTGTCGATCATCTGGTTGATCGTGGTCATCTGGCCCATCTTCATGAGCTCTTTGATGATTTCGGCCGCCTTGATGCTGAGCTTGTCGGCGAGGTCCTTGACGGTGATGGCTTCGGGGATGCGCACCCGGCCGCGCCGCTGGCGGACCACCTCCGCCGGCTTGGGCGGAGCGGGGGCCTCGGGGGTCGGAGGCGCGGCCGTGCGGGCGGCGGGAGCGGGGGGCGCCGGTCTCGGAGCGGGAGGAGCGGCCTTGGGGGCCGCCGCCCGGGGAGGCGCGGGAGCCCTTTGGGGCGGAGCGGCCGGGGGCGCCGCCTCTTTTTTCGGGGCGGGCGCGGGGGCTTTCGCGGCCGGGGGGGCCGATTCTTTTCCCTTGGGCTTGGCGGCCTCGGGAGCGGGTGCCTTCTCAGCCGGCGGGGCCGCGGGGGCGGCCTTGGCCTTTTCGCCCCGGGAGCCGAACAGCGTGCGGACGAGATCAGCCGTCTCCTCGTCCACCGTGCTCATGTAGCTCTTGACCTGGATGCCTTCCCGGTGGAGTTCTTCGACAAACGCCTTGTTGTCGAAGCCCAGCTCCTTGGCCAGCTCATAGACCCGAATCTTCGCCATCCATCCTCCTCCGACCCCCGATGCTCCCCTCCAGCCGAAGGGATATATAATCCGTTAAATATAGATAATTAAGGCTGAGGCCTCAACCCTCGGCCAAGCTCTTGAGCTGGGCCAGCCGCAGGGCGACCGCCTCCTCCAGGGAGACATCCCGGAGGGCGAGAACCCCGGCCGGGGACCGGCCGAGCAGCCGGCCGATCTCCTCCATCCGGAGCGGCAGCTCTAGCGGAGGCCGGGCTTCTTTCGGAATCTCGCTCCGGCTGCCCGCCGAGAGGTCCCGGGCGAGAAGAAGCCGCCCTCCCTCCGCGAGCTCCCGGAAGGCCGCGTCCCGCCCCGGGGTGAGAACTCCCTTGCGCCAGGCGGCGGCCAGGAGCCCCTCCAGGCGCCGCCGGAGAAGCTCCTCCACCCGCTCCGCCAGCTCCCCCGGCCCGGGCGCCTGGATGCCCTCCCGCAGGGCCCGCGCCAGGTTCTTCGGCTTCAGCGCGGCCTGGATGCAGGAGGCCCGGAAGCAGCAGTGGGCGCCCCGCCCCGGGAGCCGGCTGTCGAGCTCCGCCGCCACTCCGCCCCCGGGATCGGCCACCATGCGGAAAAACGCGTCCGCCTCGCCCTTCGTCCGGCAACCGATGCAGGTCCGCACGGGCATCGCTCTCGTCCCGGGCGCGGCGGAAGCGGGCTATTCCCCCGGCGCCACGCTTTCGCCCGGCGTCCCCGTGAGGTATGCGTTGGCCGAGTCGATGAGGAGCTGGGCGCGCTTGGGGCCGATGCCGGGCACCTCGCACAGCGCCTCGGGGGTGCTCTGGGCCACCGACTCCACGGTGGGAAAGCCGTGCTCCGCGAGGAGGAGGGCCGTCTTCTCCCCCACCACCTCGAGGTTGACCAGGTCCACGCCCGGCTGGGCGGCTGGGGCCGCCGCCGGCTCGGCCTGGGGGGCGGCCTTCACCTCCACCGTCTCGCTATGGAACGCCTTCTCGGCGATCATGCGCCGGTACTCGCTCTCGCCCTTCAGATCGATCTTCCATCCCAGGAGCTTGGCCGCCAGGCGCACGTTCTGCCCGCCCTTGCCGATGGCGAGGGAGAGCTGGTCGTCGGGGACCAGCACCTCCATCCGCCCCTCCTGCTCGTGAAGGGTGATGTGCTGGATCTTGGCCGGGCTCAGGGCGTTGCCCGCGTAGGTGCGGATGTCGTCGTTCCAGGCGATGATGTCGATCTTCTCGCCGCGCAACTCCTGGACGATGGACTGCACGCGGCTCCCCCGCGTGCCCACGCAGGCGCCCACCGGGTCGATGTCGCGGTCGTGGCTGACGACCGCCACCTTGGAGCGCCCGCTCGGCTCGCGGACGCAGCCCTTGATCTCGACCACGCCGTCGTAGATCTCCGGCACCTCCATCTCGAAGAGGCGGATGAGCAGGCCCGGATGGGTGCGGCTCAGCACGACCTGCGGCCCCTTGGAGGCCTCCCGCACCTCCAGGATATAGGAGCGGATGCGGTCGCCCCGCTTGTAGACCTCGCGGAATATCTGCTCGCGGCGGGGCAGGATGGCCTCTCCGCGGCCGATGTCCACGAAGATGTTGCCCCGCTCCACCTGGGTGACGACCCCGGTGATCAGCTCCCCCTCGCGGCCCTTGAACTCGGAATAGATGTTGGCGCGCTCGGCCTCGCGCACCCGCTGGAGGATGACCTGCTTGGCCACCTGGGCGGCGATGCGCCCGAGCCCCTCGGTCTCGAGATCGAAGGTGACCTTGTCGCCCACCTGGATGGCGGTGTTCCGCGCGCGGGCCTCTTCGAGGGAAACCTCCGCCTCGGGGTTCTGGACGACGCGCACCACCTCCTTCGACGCCCTGAGCCCGATCTCGCCCGTGCCCGAATCGAGCGTGACCTCGACATTGTCCCCGAGGCCGAACTGCTTGCGGGCGGCCGAGGCGAGCGCCACCTTCAGGGAGTCGAGAAGGATGTCCTTCGACACCCCGCGCTCCCGCTCCAATTGAGTGAGCACCGCCAAAAGCTCCTGGCTCACTTGCCGTTTCCTCCCTTACGGGCCGGCCCCGGGCGATCCGCCTTCCGGAACTCGGCCTCCCAGTCCACTTCCAGGCGCGCCTTCGATATCTCGCCGAGGGAGACGCGCTGGGGCGCCCCCTCCCCCGTCTCCACGGCGACAACGTCGCCCTCGATGCCCAGCAGCGTGCCGGAAACGACACGCGGCTTTCCCCGGGGGTTCCGCACCCGGATGCGCACCCGCCGGCCCGCGTACCGCTGGAAATCGGCCGGCCTGCGCAGGGGGCGCTCGAGGCCCGGGCTCGACACCTCCAGCAGGTAGGACGAGGGCGGGAAGTCCTCCGCGTCGAAGCGGGCTTCCACCTCCCGGCTCATCCGCTTGCAGTCCTCGACGCTGAGGCCACCCTCGCGGTCCACGAACAGGCGCAGCACCGGGCGCCCGCCCCCACCGGAGAAGTCGACCTCCACCAGTTCCATGCCGAGGGATTGGGCCACGGGTTCCGCCAGAGCCCAGATCCGGCCCACGACGTCGTCGGCGGCCATGCCTTCGCTCCCGGGCGGCGAACGAAAAAAATGGGCCGAACAAGCTGGGCCCACGCCGGAAGGCATCAACTCGCCGGCATGGTAGTCCTTCCGGCGGGAAAGTTCAAGGCCCGGCGCCCCGGCGCGGGCGCGGGCGGGCGGGCCCCGCCGAGGCGCGGGTTTCTTGCCCCCCGCGTCCCGCCGTGCTAGCATCGGGCCTCCGATCTGCCCGGAAACGCGGGAGTTTTGCGCGAGGAAGTCATGGCGAAAGAAGACGCGGCCCAGCGGCGCAGCATGGTCCGGATGGATGATCAGCTCGAGATCAGCCACCGCCCGGTGCCCGACTACGAGCTGGAGAGCCTGAGCACCCAGATCATCACCCGCGGCGGGGGCGGAGGGGCCATGGGCTCCGTGAATTCCATCGTCCAGGCCGCCGGGCGCTCCATCGATCCCAACGCCCCCACCTGGAAGGCCATCGCGCTCCTCGACCAGAAGCTCGACCACCTGATCTCGATGCTCCAGTCCCAGATGCGCGCGAGGGTCGAGGCCACCGACTTCCACAAGGCCCAGGTGAACATCAGCGGCTCGGGCATCCGCTTCCCCAGCCAGCAGCTCTACAGCAAGGGGTCCCACCTGTGGATCGGCATGGTCTTCGTCGGCGCGGCCCCCTCGTTCCGGGTGGACGCCGTGGCCCGGGTGGAGCGGCTCTCCTCCTCGGTCAAGCGGGGCGCGGGCGACAAGGCGCCGAGCGTCGAGGTGGGCGCGCGATTCACGGCCATCAACGAGCAAGACAGCGAGCAGATCCTCCGGTACGTGTTCCAGAAGCAGCGCGAGATGCTCCGGGCGCGAAGCCGGGACGCCTGACGCCCCCCGCGCCCCGCCCCTCCGCCGCCCGCGGGGGCGACCTCGTTTTCCGAACCGCATAAGGATTCCCCATGCCCGAGCTGAGCAGGACGAAAGCCCTCTGGATCTACGAGACGATGGTGCGGATCCGCCGCTTCGAGGAGCGCTCGATCGAGCTCTTCCAGGCGGGCGAGCTGCCTGGCTTCCTCCACGCCTACATCGGAGAGGAGGCCGTGGCGGCGGGCGTCTGCGCCCACCTCACGGACAAGGATCAGATCACCTCCACCCACCGGGGCCACGGCCACATGGTGGCCAAGGGCCTCAAGTACGAGGGCATGTTCGCCGAGCTCTACGCCCGCCGCACCGGCTACTGCAAGGGCAAGGGCGGCTCGATGCACATCGCGGATCAGGACCTCGGGGTCCTCGGCGCGAACGGCATCGTGGGGGGCGGCATCCCCATCGCGGCGGGGGCGGCCCTGGGCATCAAGCTCAAGGGCGAGAGGCACGTCGTGGTGAGCTTCTTCGGGGACGGCGCGAGCAACGAGGGCGCCTTCCACGAGGGCATCAACCTCGCCTCCGTCTGGAAGCTCCCCGCCGTCTTCGTCTGCGAGAACAACGGCTTCGCCGAGAGCACCCCCCGGCCCACGCACCAGGCGGTGCGCGATGTGGCGGACCGCGCCAAGGCCTACGGCATCCCGGGCGTCACGGTGGACGGCATGGATCCCGCCGCGGTATACGAGACCGCGGGCGAGGCCATCGAGCGCGCCCGCCGGGGCGAGGGCCCCACCCTCATCGAGGCCAAGACGATGCGCTTCCTCGGCCACTACGTGGGCGACCCCGGCACCGCCTACGGGCACGACAAGGAAGTGGTGAAGTGGAAGAAGCGCGACCCCCTCCAGGCCTTCGGCGCCTTCCTCGAAAAGAAGAAGTGGATGACGCCCAAGACCCGCGAGGAGATTTGGGCCCGGGTCCACGCCGCCATCGAGCGCGGCGTCGAGTTCGGGCGCACGAGTCCCGAGCCCGAGCTCTCGGACGCCCTGACCGACATCTACGTTTCCCTCTGAGCCGAGGCCCTTCAGCGATGCGCGAGATTCTCTACCGGGAGGCCATCGTCGAGGCGATGGCCGAGGAGATGGAGCGGGACGAGACGGTCTTCGTCATGGGCGAGGACATCGCCGAGTTCGGCGGCTCCTACAAGACCACCGTCGGCCTGCTCGAGAAGTTCGGCAAGGAGCGGGTGCGCAACACCCCCATCGCCGAGCAGGGCATCGTGGGCGCGGCCCTGGGCGCGGCCCTCATGGGCATGCGCCCCGTCGCCGAGCTCATGTACATCGATTTCTCCGCCGTGGCGATGGACCAGATCGTCAACCAGGTGGCCAAGGTGCGCTACATGTTCGGGGGCAAGGCCAAGACCGCCCTCGTCATCCGCACCCAGGGAGGGGCGGGCCGCAGCTCCGCCGCCCAGCACGCCCAGAGCCTGGAGGCCTGGTTCGTCCACGTCCCGGGGCTGAAGGTCGTCATGCCCTCCACCCCCCGCGACGCCAAGGGGCTCCTCAAGAGCGCCATCCGGGACGACGATCCCGTCTTCTTCATCGAGCACAAGCTGCTCTACCTCCAGAAGGGCCCCGTGCCCGAGGGGGACTACACCATCCCCCTGGGAGTGGCCGAGGTGAAGCGCGAGGGGCGCGACGTGACCATCGTCGCCACCTCCTCCATGGTGGGCAGATCCCTCCAGGCGGCCGCCGAGCTGGAGAAAGAGGGCGTGAGCTGCGAGGTGGTGGACCCGCGCACCCTCTTCCCGCTCGACAAGGAGACCATCCTCGCCTCCGTGCGCAAGACCGGCCGCCTCCTCGTCACCCACGAGGCGGTGCAGCGCTGCGGGTGGGGGGCCGAGATCGCCGCCATCGCCGCGCGCGAGGCCTTCGACTACCTCGACGCCCCCATCGTGCGCGTCTGCGCGAAGGAGACCCCCGTGCCCTTCGCGCCCAAGCTCGAGGGCCACGTGATCCCGAACAAGGACGACGTCATCGCGGGCGTCCGCACCCTGCTGCAGACCGCCTGAGCGCGGCAGCGGCGACAGGAGCCGACACAGCCATGGCCACACCGCTTCCCATGCCGAAGCTCGGCCTCACGATGGAGCAGGGGACCATCCTCAAGTGGATGAAGCCCGAGGGCGCCCCCGTCGAGAAGGGCGAGATCATCCTCCAGATCCAGACCGACAAGGTGGAGTACGAGGTCGAGTCCCCGGACGGGGGCGTGCTCCTCAAGACCCTGGCCGGCGAGGGCGACGCCGTCCCCTGCGGGCAGAACGTAGCCGTCATCGGCCGGAAGGGCGAGGACGTGAGCGCCTTCACGGGCGGCGCGGCCCCCAAGGCGGAGAAGCCCGCCGCCCCCGCGCCCTCCCGGGCGGAGGCCCAGCCCGCCGCCCCCGCGCCCTCGGCCCCGGTGCCCCAGGCCCCCGCGGGAGCGCCCGCGGCCGGTGGAGAGTCGGCCCCGCCCCGGGACGGGAGGGTCTTCGCCAGCCCGGCCGCCCGGCGCGTGGCCCGCGAACTGGGGATGGACTACCGCACCCTCAAGGGCTCGGGCCCCGGCGGGAGGATCGTCCAGGCCGACGTCCGCGCGGCCGCCCAAAGCCCCGGCAGGACCGCGGGAGCGCCCCGCGTGGCCGCCCCCCCCGCCCCGCCCGCGGCCGCCACGGGCCCCGCCGCCGTCGCCGCGAAGAAGCCCGTCGCCGGGATGCGCAAGGTCATCGCCCAGCGCATGGCCGCGAGCTGGAGCGCCGTCCCCCGCGTCACCCTCCAGGCCGAGGTGGACCTCACGAACCTCCTCGCCGTCCGCGAGGCCAGCCGCAAGGCCTGGGAGCAGGACCTGGGGGTGAAGGTCTCGATCAACGACCTCATCCTCTTCTACACCGCGCGCGCGGTGCGCCGCTGCCCGGCGGTGAACGTGCGCCTGGCGGGGGAGGAAATCCACCAGATGGCCGACGTGAACCTGGGCATCGCCGTCGCCGTCGAGAACGGCCTCATGGTGCCCGTCATCCGGGGGGCGGACCAGAAGCCCATCGACGCTCTCGCCCGCGAGGCCCGCGCCCTGGCCGAGAGCGCCCGGGCGGGGAGCCTCCCCCTCTCCGCCCTGGAGGGCGGCACCTTCACCGTCTCGAACCTGGGCGCCTACGGCATCGACCACTTCTCGGCCATCGTGAACGCTCCCGAGAGCTGCATCCTCTCGGTGGGGGCGGCCCGCGAGCGCGCCGTGGTGCGCGAGGGCCAAGTCGTCCCCCGCACCACCGCCTGGCTCGGGATCAACGCCGACCACCGCATCGTGGACGGCGCCCCCGCGGCCGGGTTCCTCTCGACCCTCAAGGACATGCTGGAGAACCCCAAGGTCATGCCGGCGTAGGACCTGCACGAATCCACGCAGCCGGGGCGCGGTCCTCCGCGCCCCGGTTGTTTTTTTTAATTTGTTTCATTTTTTCTTGATTTGTCTTCTTATAGAAAAGCCGCCTTTGAGCGGTCCCATGCCCGACGTGAAAATCCTCACAGAAATCGTCGAAATCGGCACCCACCTCGTGAGCGCCCGCTACGGCGCCTTGGGAAAACTGAACGCGCGGGGAGACGCCCTCGAGCAAGTCCTCACGGCCGGCACCGCACCCGCCATTTCCTCCCCCGCGAGCCTCGGCCTCCTGAGCCCCATCATCCGGGAGCCCCGGCCCCTGCGGCTGAAAGATGTGTCCCTGGACCTCTCCCTGGCCGGTTTTTCCAGGATCCGCCTGAAGGCGCGCTCTTATCTGGCGGTGCCGCTCTTCCACCGCAGGGCGCTGAAGGGGGGGCTTTGCTTCCTGGAGAAGCAGGGAGCGCCGGAATTCAGGGTGGCGGACGAGCGCTTGGCCGAGAGCCTCGCGCGCCTCGCCATGAGGACGCTGGAGAGCGAGACGGACCAGACCGGCATCCGCCAGGCCCTGCGCTTCTTCCGAACCGCCGCCGAGGAGAAGGATGACGCCGTCATCATCATGAGCCCGTCCCGCGAAATACTTTCGTGGAACGACGGCGCGAGGAAGCTCTTCGGCTATTCGGCGGAGGAAGTTCTGGGCCTGTCGTTCCTGGATCTGCTTGTGCCTCCGGAAGGGCGCGCCAGGTGGAGCAGACACACCGAGCCCCGGCTGGCGCGGGAACTGCGGGAAGGAAAGACGGTCCACTATGACACCATGCGCCTCCGCAAGGACGGCACGAGGATTCAGGTTAGCGTGACTTTGTCTCCCGTCTATCACGAGATGGCGGGCGTCAACCTGGTGACGGGCATCCATCGATCCAAGAAGGCATGACGGGAAGCGTTTCCCCAAAGCCATTCCGGCTTGCGAAATGCTCTCCAGCCGCAAGTCCCTCGCCACCCTCAAGGACATGATCGAGAGTTCCAAGGTCATGCCGGCGCAGGAGACAGGTCTTTTTTCACCCTCCCGGCGCCTCCTCTCTTGAGTTAAACCCCGGGGAAAGCTCCGGAAAAGTGGACAATTTCGTTTATTTTTTTCTTTTTAGAAATAGAGTATATTGGTGGGGATCTGCATGAGTCTAATTTGAGTCTTTTGGTCCAATCCCCGTGAGGCTTGTGCGGCCTTGCCCCAGACGAAGGTCCTCCTGCAGGAGCTCGTGGATCTGGGCGTCCGCGTGGTGGAATCGCGCTACGGCGCCCTGGGGGTGCTGACCGGGCTGGGGGAGGCCTTCGCCGACTTCCTCACCGCGGGCATCGACCTCAAGTCCCGCCTGGCCATCGGGGCCAACCCCCTGGGGGTGGGCCTCATGGGCGTCATCCTCCGCGATCCCCGCCCCCTGCGCGTGCCGGACATCGGGCAAGACCCCCGCGCCGTGGGCTTTCCCCCTCACCATCCCCGGATGCGGTCCTTCCTCGGGGTCCCGATCCGGGCCGGCTGGAAGGTGCGCGGGGGCCTCTACTTCACCGGCAAGGAAAGCCTCCCGGAGTTCCGGCCGGAGGACGAGCGCCTGGCCGAATGCCTGGCCCGGCTGGCGGCGGAAATCCTCGACGGCAAGATGGGCCATACGGCGGTCCAGCGCTCCCTCAAATATCTCCGGGACGGCGTGGACGGAGAGGGCGAGGCCGTCGTCATCATGGGCCCGGGCCGCGAGATCATCCGGTGGAGCGGAGGAGCCCGGGCGCTCTTCGGCTTCACCGCCGACGAGGCCCTGGGACGGAGGTTCGTGGACCTCCTTGTGCCTCCCGAGGACCGGGAGCGGTGGCGGAGGCAGTTCGAGCCCCACCTCATGCGGGAACTGAGCGAAGGCAAGGTGTACCGGGCCAACGTCACCCGCCTCCACAAGAGCGGCCGGCGGCTCCCGGTCCGCATCACCCTCAGCCCCATCCTCCACGAGATGGCCGGGGTCAAGACCATCGTGGGCGTCTACAAGTTCAAGAAAGAGTGACCTTCGCCAGGCGTGCCCGCGGATTCTCAAGGATGTCATTCCGAGCGGAACGAAGGCGCGAAAGAATCCCGGTTTAAAACCGATATCCTTCGCGGAGCCTGGCCTGAGCGCAAGCGAAGGGCTCAGGATGACACCTTCGCGGAATCGTAGGGGCAGGCCCCCGTGCCTGCCCCGGGCGGCCACAGGGGGCCGCCCCAACGGACCCATGGCTGAATATCACACGCACGCAAGCCTCCCCTTTCCCCGCCTGAACTTTTCGCCGAAAAACAGGTCAACCACTCTTTCGGTTTCACCTTTCCCCGCCCCTGCGGTAAAATTCGGGCGTTTGGCCGCCGCAATCCTCAAGGAAACCTTTGGCCCCATGCCCGACACCCACATCCTGGAAGAGATCGTGGAACTGGGCACCCGGCTGGTGGGCGCCCGCTACGGCGCCCTCGCGGTGCTGAACGAGCGGGGCGGCGCGGTCCAGACGTTCGTCACGGCCGGGATGGAGGCGGAGACCCGCGCCGCCATCGGCGCCCCGCCCCGCGGCCTGGGCATCCTGGGCGCCCTCATCCGGGAGCCCCGCCCCCTGCGGCTCAAGGACCTGGGCCTCGACCCCCGCTCGGCGGGCTTCCCGCCGGGCCACCCGCCGATGCGCTCCTTCCTGGGCGTGCCGCTCCTGTCCGAGGGGAAGGCGTGCGGGAACTTCTACTTCACCGAGAAGGAGGGAGCGGAGGAGTTCAGCCCGGCGGACGAGCGCATGGCGGAGAACTTCGCCCGCCTCGCCGTCCGGGCCATCCAGCACCCGGCGGCCCACGCGGGCATCCGGCGGGACCTGGAAACCTTCCGGAGCGCGGCTGCGGATCCCGGGGCCGTCATCATCGTGAACCCGGGGCGCGAGATCATCGTGTGGAACGAGGGGGCGCGGGACCTCTACGGCTATACGCGAGAGGAGGCCCTGGGCCGGCGCCTCGAAGAGCTGCTCATTCCGCCGGAGCGGCGGGAAGCCTGGCTGAACCGGTATCTGAACGAGCACGTCCGGGACCTTCGGGCCGGGAAGACGGTTCAGTACAATGGGACGCCCCTCCACAAGAACGGCCGGGAAATCCACGTGAGCGTGACCTTCTCCCCCATCCGCCACGGCGAAGCGGGGATCATGGCGGTCACCGGGACGCTCAAGGTCACGAAGAAGGACGGGAACGAGGCGGCGTGACGCCGCCCCCCGGGTAAGAAATTCTTCCTCCGCCTCCCCGGCCGAAGGCCCTCGCGTTCCGGTCCGTCCTCCTATCCCGGGGCGCCGCGCGGCCCGCGGCCCGCCATGTCGGGCCGCGCCCTGGAGGCCCTTCCTTGCCAGAACCGCCCGGGTATCGGATACTGACATTCGAGGGAAATGCTGTGTCGACGCCTGTTCCGGCAACACCAATGCCTACTCCCGAGAAAACACCCCGTCCCAATTTCCGGGGCGCCGATTCCCTGCAAGAGCTGGTGGACGTGGGGACACGGCTGGCCGGGGCCCGCTACGGCGCCCTCGGCGTGCTGAACGAACGGGGCGACGCCTTCTCCCGCTTCCTCACCCGCGGCATCAGCAAGGAGATGCGGACCGCCGTCCCCTTCGTCCCCGCGGACCGGGGGCTGCTGGCCGCGCCCATCCTGGATTCCCGGCCCTTGCGGACCAGGGACATCCTGCGCAATCCGGGGGCCGGCGCGCTGCCCGAGAACCGCCTGCCGGTGAGCAATCTCCTCGCCCTCCCCGTCCTGGCGGAGAAACGGGTGCTCGGGGGCCTCTACTTCGCGGAGAAGATTGGCGCCGCCCAGTTCCGGGCGACGGACATCCCCCTGATGCAGAACTTCGCGAACCTGGCGGCCGAGCTGATCGAGGGGCTGGCGGGCCCGGAGGAGACGGGGCGCTTTCTCGATATATTCCGGGAAGCCCTGGAGACGGACCTGGCCTGCCTCATCACCGACCCGTCCCGGCGGATCGTCTTCTGGAACCCGGCGGCCCGCCGCCTCTTCGGCCATGCGGAGGAGGAGGCGCTGGGACGGCGTTTCGAGGAGGTGCTGGTCCCGCCGGAGGAGTTCGCGGTGTGGAGGAAAAGCTTCATCCCCCGCGTCCTGCGCGAGTTCATGGACGGCAAGGAGGTCCGCTACGAAGCCCCGCGCCTGCACAAGGACGGCCGGCGGGTCCGGGTCGGCGCCCTGCTTTCCCCCGTCATCCAGGTCCGGGGCGGGATCGCCGCCATCACGGTCATCGGGAAATATGAGGGAATCTCTCCATTTTGACCGCGCCGTCCCGCGAGCGCTCAGGTGTTTTCCTTACTTGACCGGGGGAGCCGGCAGGTCTCATCTTGACAGGCAATGTCCAACCCCTGGCCCGGGAGTCCGGATCCGCTCCGCCGCTTCCCCCGCCCGTTCATGCCTCACGGTTCCGTGCGTCGGCATAACTCATTTCACATTGCCGGAAGTCCGAATATGGTTTAAAGTTCCAGGTTAACTTTGGCACAGGCCGGATTCCGCCTGATAAGGAAGGCAAATGCCCGAGACGAAACTGCTGGAGGAAATTGTCGAGCTGGGCGCCCGGCTCGTGGGCGCCCGCTACGGCGCCCTGGGGGTGCTGAACCCGCGCGGGGACGGCCTGGAGCGCTTCATCACGGCGGGGATAGACGAGGAATCCCGAACCCGAATCGGCAGTCTCCCGACGGGCAAGGGCATCCTGGGGGCCCTCATCCGGGACCCCCGGCCCCTGCGCCTGGCCAACCTGCACGCCGACGCCCGCTCCGTGGGCTTTCCCGGCAACCACCCCCCGATGAACTCCTTCCTCGGGGTGCCCCTCTTCTTCCAGTCGCACGGGGGGGTGTACGGGAACTTCTACTTCACCGAGAAGGAGGGCGCCCCCGAGTTCAGCGCGGCCGACGAGCGCCTGGCGGAGAACTTCGCCCGCCTCGCCGTCCAGGCCATCGAGAACCCCATGTCCGTGGAAGAAGGCCTCCGGCGGGACCTGGACGCCTTCCGGACCGCGCTGACCGAAACCGGGGCCGTCATCATCACGAACCCCGCGCGCGAGATCATCCTGTGGAACGCGGGGGCCGAGGAGATGTTCGGCATCCCCAGGGAGGACGCCCTGGGCCGCCGCATTGAGGAGCTGCTCGTGCCCCCCGAGGAGCAGGTGGAGTGGCGGCGGCGCTACGTGCACGACCACACGCGCGACCTCCGCGCCGGGCGGACGGTGCGCTACGAGACCACCCGCTTCCACAAGGACGGCCACCGGCTCGCCGTCACCGTGACTCTCTCCCCCATCCGGCACGGCTCGGCCGGCATCATGGCGGTCACCGGCGTGTACAAGATCGCCAGGGTGGTCCATGATAACGGCGCGCCCCTGAAGAATTCGCCGCAGGCGATGTAGAGCGCGCCGGCCCGCCTCCCGCGCGGGGCCGCCGATGCGTCCGCGGGGCGCATGCCGCCGCCGGCCACGGCTGTAGGGGCGTATCGCGATACGCCCCTACAAAAGGGGAAGGCCGTGGGTTTTCCGCCCCCGCGATAGAATCTCGCCCGGGGTTCCGCTAGAATCATCCCGCCCGAGAACGCATCGAGAACGGCACATGCTCAGACCGCGCTCTCTCCTGGACCTCCTGCAGCAGGCGCTGGACCTCGGCATCCGCCTGCTGAGCGCCCGCTTCGCGTCCCTGGCGCTGCTGGACGAGCCGGGAACGGCCTTCGAGCACTTCCTCGCCGCGGGGACGGACGGCGCCCTCCCCTCCCCGCCCCCCGATCCCCGGGGCCGGGGCATCCTGAGCCTCCTCATCCGCGATCCGAGACCGCTGCGGCTCAATGACGCCGCCGAGGACCCCGCCTCGCTGGGATTGCCCGGCCGCCTGCCGCCGGTGGGCTCCTTCCTCGGGATGCCCATCACCTCCCGCGGCAAGGTGCGCGGGACCCTCTGCTTCGCCGAGAAGAAGGCCGGGCCGGGCTTCCGGCTGGCGGACGAGCGCGTGGCCGAGAGCCTCTCGCGCCTGGCCGCGGACATCCTGGAGGACGTGGCGCCCCGGACCGAGATCCTGCGCTCGCTCGAGCTCTTCCGGGGGGTCCTCGAGCCCGGGGCTTCCGTCATCACCACTCCGGCCCCCGTCCGGGAGGTCCTCTACTGGAACAAGGGAGCGGAGGAGCTTTTCGGCTTCACGGCGGAAGAGGCCCTGGGCCGGCGCCTCCCGGACCTCAACGTGCCCATGGAAGGGCGCGAATACTGGCGAAAGCACATCCAGCCGGGCCTTATGCTCCGGCTGCAGGAGGGCAGGGACGCCCCCTTCGAGGCCTTCCGCCTCCACAAGAGCGGCGAGCGCATCCGGGTGCGGGTGGTGATGTCCCCCATCCGCCACGAGGTGGCCGGGATCATGGCCGTCACCCGGGTCTACAAGTACCGCCGGGCCCGGCCGGAGGATATCCAGAACCCCGTCCCGGGGTCGGACCTCTTCTGAGGCCGCGCGGGGGGACACCCGGTAGTGGGTCAGTCGGGCGATTCTGCCGTCATCTCGAACGCGGCCATTCCCTCACCCCCCGCCCCTCTCCCCCCTCCCGAACCGGCAGGCCGGTTCGGGGACCCGAAAAGACGGGGAGAGGGGCGCAGAGGCCGCGAAAACCGGTGAATGGGCATCTCTCCCTCTCCCTCTGGGAGAGGGCCGGGGTGAGGGGTACTGGCGGCGGAGGCCCATTTATGCAAACCGGTTCGCTGCCAAACGCCCGCCTAGTGCCCCACCGAAAGGCCCCGGGTACGCCTGGGTAACGTTTCATTTACATTCAATGAGTTACCTCCTATTATTTAACATCTTCCTTTGAAAATCCTCTTGCAAAACACCCCATATCGCGGCTAAGGTATTTCCTGGATAAGCCGCCGTCGTGGAACCACCCGCGGTGGAAGTGCCTGGAATGCGCCATACGGGAACCGAACGACAGCAGATCACGAACGAGGAGCTCCTCCAGCAGATCATCGACCTGGGCCGAAGGCTGGTCGGCGCGCGCTACGGCGCCCTCGGCCTCCTGCGCCGCGACGGGCGCGGGTTCTCCCGGTTCATCACCTCCGGCATGAAAGAAACGGCCGCCGGGGCGGTCTACCCTATCCCGGACGGGCGCGGCCTCGCGGGCGTCCTCATCCGCGACCCCAGGCCCCTGCGGGCGGCGGCCACCGAAACCCTCGAAACCACCGGGATGACCGAGAGCCACCCCCGCCTCAACTCCTTCCTCGGCGTGCCGCTCGTCTGCCGGGGCAAGGTGTGCGGCAACCTCTACTTCACCGAAAAGATCGGCTGGCCGGAGTTCCCGCCCACGGACATCCGCCTGCTCCAGAGCTTCGCCCGCTGGGCCTCCGAGGCGGCGATGGGCATCTCGGCCCCCGAGGAGATCCAGAAGTGCCTGGCCCTCTTCCGCAGCGCCCTGGACGAGCGCACGGCCGCGGTGACCATCGTGGACCCGAGGCGGGAGTTCATCCTGTGGAACCGCAAGGCGCGGGCCCTCTTCGGCTACACCGAGAGGGAGGTCCTCGGCCGGCGGGTCGAGGAGGTCCTCATCCCCCCGGAGGAGGCCGGGGAATGGAAGCGGAACTTCCTCCGGCGCGTCGCGCAGGACCTCCTGGACGGAAAGCAGGTCCACTGCGAGGGGACGCGCCTGCACAAGGACGGCCGGCGCATCCACGTCCGGATGGTCCTCTCCCCCGTCATTCACGACGCCGCCGGGGTCCGGACCGCCACGACCATCACGAAAATGAGGCCGATCGGCTCCACGGCGTTCGGCCGCCCGGCACAGGGGTGAGCTCGCATTCACCCTATCCCGCCTCAGAGCCGAAATCTCGACCCCCCCCCATCCCCCCCTTGAATAAGGGGGGGATGGGGGGGGTTGCCGCGCAGGGGCGCATGGGCGATGCGCTCCCGCCCAATCAACTTCTTCTCCCCGCCCTATCCGGGGGCGCCCCTGTCGGCGCCTGCATGCTCCGCGCGGTAGAATTTTCCCCCGCGCTCGCTTACAATAAATTAACACCGGAAAATTTGGAGCGTCCCGTTCCGGGGACGCGATCCGCGCGAGAGAAGGACCCATGAAAGCGCCCGACGACGGCAACGGCAAGGGCCCGGAGGGGGGGCCGCTCCAGGATCTCATCCAGCTGGGCACCCGCCTCCTGAAGGCCCGCTACGGCGCCCTGGCCCTGCTGAGCGGGCGGGGGGAGGGTTTCGATCAGTTCATCACGGCCGGCATCCCCGAGGAGACCCGGAGGGCCATCGGCGCCTTGCCCCAGGGCCGGGGGCTGCTCGGAGTCCCCATCCGGGACCCGCGGCCCCTGCGGGTGAGGAACATCGCCCGGGACCCCCGCTCCGCCGGCCTTCCCAAGAACGCCCCTCCGATGCGCTCCTTCCTCGGCGTCCCGATCTTCTCGAACCGCAAGGTGCAGGGCGGCCTCTATTTCACGGAAAAGACGACGGCGCCCGAATTCCGGCCCGCGGACGAGCGCCTGGCCGAGAGCCTCGCGCGCGTGGCCGTCGAACCCCGGCCGAGGATGCGGCGCTCCCTCGACATCCTGCGCCAGGCGGCGGGCGGGACGGGCGCCGCCGTCATCACGAGCCAGGCGCGCGAGATCATCTTCTGGAGCGACGAGGCCCGGCAACTCTACGGCTACACCGAGGACGAAGTCCTGGGCCGGAGCTTCGTGGATATCATCGTGCCCCCGGAGGAGCGGGCCGCGTGGAGACGGGTGAACCAGCCCCGCCTGACGCGGGAGCTGCAGGAGGGCAAGGTCGTCAAGCTGGAGGCCCAGCGGCTCCGCAAGGACGACACCCGGATCACCGTGATCGTGACCGTGACCCCCATCCGCCACGACGTGGCCGGCATCACCGCCCTCACCAGCGTCCACATCATTCAAAAGATATGAGCGCCGGCGGACGGGGGGGGGCGAGCGGCGCGCGCCACCTCGCTCATTCGGACATCCGGACTGTCATCTTCCCGGGCGTTCCCGTCCCCGCCGTCCGTTTCAAGATGATTCGAAATTGGCATCCCCCGGCGGCGAGCGCTGATAAAATCGCGCGATCCCGCGAAAATATGAAACAAACCTGAATCGAGTGCGCTTATAATCATAATGGTAATCCCAGCGCTCCCAGCGCCTCAGGATTCTTCCTGCGGCCTTGGCCTCTCTCTCTTCAAGGGCAGCCTTGTCCGCACTGCGAAGCAAGCACCCCTCTTACGACCGCGATCTTCTCCAGGAGATCGTCAACCTGTCGACCCGCCTCCTCGGCGCCCGCTCCGGCGCCCTGGGCCTGCTGAACGAGCGGCGGGACGCCTTCGAGTGTTTCATCGCGGCCGGGAGCGGGCGGGAGGAATCCTCCGCCGTCGGCCCCCTCCCCCGGGGCTGGGGGCTGATGGACGCCCTCATCGATGACCCCCGCCCCATCCGGCTGGTCGCGCCGCGCGAGAGGGGCGCCGACGGCAAGAGAGCCCCCGCCCGCTCCTTCCTCGGGGTGCCGCTCCTCTCGGGGAAAAAGCACTGGGGAAACTTCTACTTCGCCGACAAGGAAGGAGAGCCGGAGTTCCGCCCCACGGACGAGCGCCTCGCCGAATGCCTCGCCCGGATCGCCGCGGATTACCTGCAAGGCGCCCTGCCGAGGGGAGAGGCCTCCCGCTACATCGGCCTCCTGGAGGGCGCGCTGGAGGAGGCCGGCGCCGTCTGCATCACGGATCCCTCCCGCGAGATCATCTTCTGGAACCGCGGGGCCCGGCGCCTCTTCGGCTTCACCGAGCGGGAGACCCTCGGCCGCCCGTTCGTCCACCTGCTGGTGCCTCCCGAGGAGAGGCAGAAGCGGCGGCGGGGCTTCGATCCCAGCGTCCAGCGGACGCTCTTGAACGGCATGACCGCCCAGGCCGACTGCATCCGCCTTCACAAGGACGGGCGGCGGCTTCCCATCCGTATGACCGTCTCCCCCATCCTCCACCGCGTGGCGGGCATCGTCGCCATCACCTGCGTCGGCCGGTACGAGCGCCTCTGAGAGAAGACGAGCCGGGCTCTCCTTTCTCCTTCCTTTCCTCCCCCGAAATGTAACTTCCGTTATCGCACCGGCTCGAAATCTCAATATGCAATATGCGGCAGGTGTTTTTTCCCACCATTTAGTGAAATGGATCGTGCGGCTGGGGAGCGCGCGCCGCTATACTACCTGTACGTAATTTTAGATTTCAGCCGCCTTCGTTCCGGCCCCCTCGCCTCATCCCTCCTTCATCTGGAGCCGTCCATGTCCTGCCCGTGCGAAACGCTCTCCCCGCCCCCGAGATCCAAAAGCAGCCATTCGCTCCTTCAGGAGATCGTCGACCTCGCCACCATCCTGCTCGGCGCCCGCTACGGCGCTCTCGGCTTGCTGAACGCCAGGCGCACGGCCTTCATCCGCTTCATCGCCGCCGGGGGCGGCGGCGAGGAGGAAATCATGGCCGCGATCCCGGAGGGATGGGAGCTGCTGGAGGACCTCATCCGCGACCCGCGGCCCCTGCGCGTCCGCGTGCCGGAGTCCGAGACGGAGGAACCGGTGCTGGCCTTCCTGGGCGTGCCGCTCGTCTCCGGCCGGAAGGTGTGGGGCAACTTCTATTTCGCGGAGAAAGAAGAGGGGGAGTTCCGCCCGACGGACACGCGCCTGGCCGAGTGCTTCGGCCGGCTCGCGATCGACCTCCTCGAAGGCTCGAAGACGAGCGAGGAGACGCGCCTGTGCCTCACCCGCTACCGGAGCGTGCTGGACCCCGAGGGCGGCGCCATGAGCATCACCGACCCGGCGCGGGAGATCATCTTCTGGAACGAGGGGGCGCGCCGCCTCTTCGGCTACGCCGAAAAGGAGGCCCTCGGGCGCGTCTTCCTGGACCTCCTCGGCGTGCCCGAGGAGCGCAGGCGCTGGATGCGGGGCCTCGAGCCCGAGGCCCTGCGCGTGCTGCTGAAGGGCGGCGTGGCCCAGCGGGACTGCCTGCGCCTCCACAAGAGCGGGCGGAAAATACCGATCCGCATGACCCTCACCCCCGTCTGCCACACGGTGGCGGGCATCGTCGCCATCACCCTCATCGGCCGCTACAAGCGGATCTGACGCCCCAAGCCAAGAGAACGCCCCCCGGCCCTCCCGGTCAGGCGCCGGGAGAAGCGGGGGCAATGATCTGGTCGTGAAACCCTCTCCCAGAGGGAGAGAGAGACGGGCGTTGCGCTCTGCCCTCCCTGTGCCGGATGCCTAAATGACGTTCTTGACTTCCACGCCCTTGCCCCCCACGCCTAGTCGAGCCCCCGGCCCCGGCGGCCGTCGGACTCGTCTTCCTCCTCCAACTCGCCTTCCTCGCCGCCCGGGATGAGGGCCAGCTTCGGCCCCTCCGGGGTCTCGGACACGTCGAGCGTCATGCCCGCGAGCTGGATGGCGACCTCCTGATCGAGCACGGCCACCGTGCGCTCGCCGTGCTGGTAGGTGGTGTCGCCGGGGCCCGGCCGGTCGATCTGGATCGAGACGGCTTGGTTCTCCAGGACGAACCGCGCGCCCATCTCCTCGGGGGCCTGCGCCTCGGAGAGCTTTTCCGAAAGATACGCGGCGGCCGATTCGGTGACGGTGAACATGGGAACCTCCCTGCGGGGCCGGAAGCGCGCGTGCGGGCGCGCTTTCCGAAAATTTCGCGAAGATGAGGGGGATTGGGCGGCAATAAAGGGAAGCGGCCCATCTCGGGCCAACACGGCGCCACTACTCAACCTAGGCGCCGGGGGCTTTGCTGTCTAGACTTTTGGGCGGGAACTTTTATACTGCCACGCATCCGCGGCACGAGCACCCGTTTATGCGCTCCAGCTCAAGTGATGGCTTGAACTAAATGGAGAATCCGCCGATGGCCCGCAGCGACGACATCATGCACGTTCCCCCCGGCCTCCCCATCCCCGTGGACGACGGCGCCTGCCGGCACGTACCGGGAATGTCCCTCCCTTCCCTCTATCTCCCCACGACCGGGGGCCGCGCCGTGAACCTCGCCGAGATGCCCGGCCGCACCGTCGTCTACGTCTATCCGCGCACCGGGCACCCGGACCGCGAGCCCCCCACGGGCTGGGACGAGATCCCCGGCGCGCGCGGCTGCACCCCCCAGTCGTGCGCCTTCCGCGACCATTACCAGGAGCTCAGGGAGCTGAACGCCGCCCTCTTCGGCCTCTCCACCCAGGACACCCTCTACCAGCGCGAGGCCGCCCGGCGCCTCCGCCTCCCCTTCGAGCTGCTGAGCGACAAGATGCTCGCCTTCCAGCGCGCGCTGAGGCTGCCCACCTTCGAGATCGAGGGCATGATCCTCTTGAAGCGCGCCACCCTCATCGCCCGGGAGGGCTGGATCGAGAAGGTCTTCTACCCCGTCTTCCCCCCCGACCGGAACGCCGAGGACGTCATCTCCTGGCTGAAGCCGAACCCGTAGGGGAAAAATATAGGGACGCCCCGTCGCCCCCCGAAAAACGCAAAAGATGTCATTCTGAGAGGAACGAAGTGAAGCGAAGAATATCGGTTTGGAAAGCAACGCCGATATCCTTCGCGGAGCCTGTCCTGAGCGCAAGCGCAGAGCTCAGGATGGCACCAATCTGCGAGACGCCGCCGCCGATTTCGGCATGAAGGCGAATTCCCAAACCCGTAGGGGCGAGGCACCCGGCTTCGTCGAAGGCCACGCCGGAGGCAGCTGCCTCGCCCCTACGAATGGAAACCGGCCTCACCCCTGCGGATGGCGCCCGATGCCGCGGCCACTCCCTCCCCCTCCGGGGGAGGGCCGGGGCGGGGGAGGCGCCTCCCCGGCATTCCCTCACCCCAGCCCTCTCCCAGAGGGAGAGGGGGAAAAATGCAGGGGCGGTTCGCGAACCGCCCCTACGGAATGGTCACCGGCGCGGGGCCTGTGTAGGGCGTCACATGCAACGCCCCTGCGGGATGCGCCAACGGTGGGGGGGCGCCCCCTACCCCACCCGCTTCCCCTCGATGCCCCAGGCCGTGTCCTTGGCCGTGATGAAGACGTAGTCCTCGCCCCCGAGGATTTTGGCCGAGTGCACCGCGTCCGCCGGGATGTGGATGATGTCCCCCGGCCCGCACTCGCGCGCGTCCCCCTCCACGTCCATCCGGCAGCGGCCCTGCATCACGTAGACGAACTGCTCGTTCGGGTGGGTGTGGGGCTCCGCCCCCGTGCCCTTGGGCATCATGATCTTGCCGAAGATGATGCGCTCCCCCGTCACCCAGGCCCCCCGCGCCGAGGAGTAGGACTCCCCGGCCATCCCCTCCCGCATCTCGGCGGTGCGGTAGAAGTACTTGGCCTTCTTCGCCCGCCCGGCCGGGGGCGCCTCCGACACCTTCTTGCCCTGGATGCCGTGCGAGGTGTCCTTCGCCACGATGAAGACGTACTCCTCCGGCCCGATGGTGGAGGAGTGGACCGCGTTGGGCGGCCGGTAGGCGATGTCGCCCGGGCTCACCACCCACTCCTCCCCCTCGATGTTCATCCGGCTCGAGCCGCGCACGCAGTAGCCGAACTGCTCGTTCGGGTGGCTGTGCGCGTCGGCGTGCGTGCCGGCCGGCATGTGGATCTCGCCGAAGATGATCTTCTGGCCCGTCACCCAGGCCCCCTCGGCCGAGGAGTAGCCCCGCCCGGCCAGGTTCTTCTCCATCTCCTTGGGGCTGAAGTAGTGCTGAACCATGCGTGAGTCCTCGCTGAATGGGTGAAAAAGTCAGGTCAAGTGATAAAAGGATAGCATCGGGAGAGGGATGAGGCGATCCAGAAGAAATGCCACGTAATAATTTTACGCAACTTTCGACAAATCAGACGCTTTGATCAAGGCAACAGGAATCGGATGCTTTGCGGATTGCATTGGAGTAATGCGCGACTCTAGTGAGTTGGTGTCATAACCTTCGGGCAAGAGAACAGTCATTGAAATGTATGAGAGGAGACGGGATACGAATTCTCGCTGAGGATGCTCGGGATTGTTTTCCAAGTTGTAGTAGGCTGTCTCAACGCCATTGAATACGTATTTCACTCGAAACGCCATTTCTTCCAGAGCCAGATCAACAAACCAGGCGAAGAAACAAATCTTTCCTGCCCCGTCAAAAATATGGAAATAGCCGCCACCCATCTTCAATAGTGCCTGAACATTAGCATCGTCCTTGTCAGACAAACGCATTCCCTTGAACGTAAAATACTTAAGTATTTTTGCGATGGTGTCGGCGTTTTCCTGTGTTGCAACACTTTCACCAGTTGCTTTCTTGGGCGACGCTTCAAGTGCTTTTTCTTGTTCTTTAGGTGTCGCTGGTGCCTGCAACAACTCTCTGAAGCCTCGTGCGGCATCTAAAGTTAAAGTCCCCCCAAACATACTATCCACTTGACGTTGAATGGAGGCAGATCTTTCCCTGATTTCTGCAAGTGCATCTGTGGCATTGGATTGCAGTTCGATCCCTTTGGCGAAGAAATAGATAGCCCCTACAAATGCAAGGATTGAAATGCCCAGTGATACAATCGAAAGAGCGTCTGACGCATTGGCCCCTCGCGATAACCAGAGCATAAAAATGATAAGGGTCAATATCCCGCATAGAACCCATGGCAACATTCTCGATTCAAGGATTCTCATTGCTTCCGTCCGAAATTGGGCTAAGCCTGGGCAGCGGCACCCCTCGCCGGGTCAGGCGGCATGGAGCAGCCGCCCCTCGCGCAGGATGGTGCCCGGCAGGGACGCCTTCAGATGGCGCCTCTCGTCGAACCATTTCCGGGTGCAGACGAGCACGTCCGCCGCGGTGCCCGTGCCGCGCAGGGCGGTGTAGGCCAGGCGGCTCTCCCGCCGCTCGGGCGGGGCGTCGTCGGGCACGACGAGGAGGAGGTCGTAGTCGCTGTCGGGCCCCTCCTCCCCCCGGGCCTTGGAGCCGAAGAGGTAGATGCGCTCGGGCCGGTAGGCCTCGGCGAGGCGGCGGACGGCCTCGGCCAGCTTCGGGTCCTGGGCCAGGATGCTGTCTTCGGCCATGCCGCCGCCTCCGCGCCCGGTGGGGAAATTCAGGATGATTCTAGACGGCCCCCCGGCTCCCTGTCGACGGGAGGAAACGGGAGCGGGACGCATCTGTAGGGGCGATCCTTGTGATCGCCCCCCGCCGCGACCCGGGCGAACACAGGGGTTCGCCCCTACAGGTACGGTCGTGGCCCCCTTGTCCGTAGGGGCGGGTTTGAAACCCGCCCCTACCGATGAAACCCGCCGCCGTTCTCTCCCCTCCCCTACGGCGTGATCATGACCCGCATCACGCCGTCCTCGCGGGCCTTGAACATGCGGACGGCCTCGTGGAAGTCGGCGAGGGGGAAGGTGTGGGTGAGCATCTTCTTGGCGTCCACGTGGCCGTCCATGATGAGCCGGATGGCGCGCGGGTAGCAGTTCGGCGATCCCCGGCTGCCGATGAGGGTGATCTCGTCGAGCACGATGCGGTCGGTCGGGAAGGGCACCTCCTTGCCCCCGTTGATGCCCTCGAGCACCACCCGGCCCCCGCGCCGGGCCAAGGCGACGGCCTGGCGCATGGACTCGGGCGGCCCCGCGCACTCGATGGCGAGGTCCACCCCCCGGCCTCCGGTGTCGGCCATGACGATCTTCACGGGGTCCTCCTTCGTGATGTCGATCACCACGTCCGCGCCCAGCTCCCGGGCCAGCGCCAGGCGGTAGCCCCGGCCGGTGACGTAGGTGCGCGACGCCCCGCAGGCCCGGGCGAGCTGGAGGACGGAGAGGCCCAGGAGCCCCGGGCCCAGGACGGCCACCCGGTCGGCGGGCTCGAGCCGCCCCCGGTCGAGGGCGTGCAGCGCGATGACCACCTGGTTGGTGATGACGGCCTGCTCCCAGGTCATCGCGTCCGGCATCTTGTGGAGCTGGATGGGGGGCGCGGCGCCGTACTCGCTGAAGGCGCCGTCCGCGGTGTGGCCGAGGAGCTTGTAGCCGCCCCCCTTCCTCCCGGTCTCGAGGCAGAGGTGGTAGCTGCCCTGGCGGCAGTTCTGGCAGCGGCCGCAGCCGATGGTGGGCTCCATGATGACGCGGTCGCCGGGCTTGAGATCCGTCTTGCAGGCGCTCCCCACGGCGGCGACGGTGCCGCACCACTCGTGGCCCTGGATGAAGGGGTAGTAGGGGGGCCACATGGGGGCCATGTGGCCGTCCAGGATGTGGAGGTCGGTGCCGCAGACCCCGCAGGCGGCCACCTTCACGAGCACCTGATCGGGTTCGTAGGCGGGGACGGGGATTTCCTCGATCTTCACGTCGCCGGCGCCGTGGGTGACCGCGGCGCGCATGGTCTTGGGGATGGCGGGCATGGGGCGCTCCTCCAGGTGGGGGCCGGGAATGGGCCATCCTCGCCCAGGCGGGCGGAGGGATCAAGGAGCGGGAAAGGAGGAGAGAGCGCCCGCGCCCGCTTCCCTCCCCCGGCCTCGAATCCGGCCGTGCCATGAAGGTGCGCGAAAATGGCGTCATTTGCGGTAGCTGGCTTTTCCCGCCCCGGGCCTACATTGGCCTCCGGGGCGGGGTGCGCCCGGCGTCATGAGGTCCGTAGGGGCGAATCTTGTATTCGCCCCCTGCGCCCGGGCGAACACGAGGTTCGCCCCTACGGATTCGGGAGGTGCGGAGGGTTTCCGGTGGTTTCAGGGATTTTCAGGCTTATTCAGGGATATTCAGGCTTATTCAGGCTTATTCAGGCATTTTTTTACGCGCGCGCGAGGGGGCAGGGGTGCGGGAGCTTCAACGCGATTCGGCGATGATGAACGCGAAAAGCGATCTTCCGGCTCAGGCGTGCCAGAGGGGCCGGGGGCCGGCGGCGTGCTCCTCGAGCTTGCGGGCGAGGCGGTGGCGGTCGCCCTCGGGGATGGCGATCTCGAGGCCGATGCCCCAGGTGCCGCCCCGGGTGGGCTGGACCCAGGCGATGCGGGCGGAGCACTTGTGAAAGGCCTCGCCGGCGACCTGGAAGCTGAGCTCGATGCGGGCGTCGGGCTGGGGCGGGGCGGGGAGGCCCCGGACGGTGAGGAAGATACCCCCGGCCGAGATGTCCCTGCCCTCGATGGGGGCGTGCTCCCAGGCGGGGGCCTCGACGTAGACGGGGAGCTGGCGGCGGGGGTGCCTGCGCTTGTCTTCCGGCTCGGCGGCCATGGGGTCCTCTGGACCGGGAAGGGGGGATTATAGACCAAGGGGCCGGGCGGCGGGAGTGGCTGAGGTTACATTTTGTTAACGTCCCGAAGATTCACCGCTTGCCCGGTTCCGCGGGGGCGGGTTTCGGACCCGCGCCTATAGGCGTGAGGCGGGCCGTAGGGGCAGGCCCCAGTGCCTGCCCCTTCTGAGGGGCGGCCACGGGGGGCCGCCCCTACGACGGTTTGGCGGGATCATGCTAGATTCGGCCCATCCGGGACTTTTCCAGCCATCCAAGGGAGGGGCCGTCCGTGCCGAGGGTGAAGGCGAACGGGATCAGCTTCAACTACGTGGTGAAGGGGAACGGGCCGCCGCTGGTGCTCTCCCACGGCTTCCAGAACTGCGGGGGGTTCGCCTTCAAGCCGGTCATAGGCCGGCTGGCGGAGAGGTTCACGGTCTACGCCTGGGACAAGCGCGGGCACGGGGACTCGGACAAGCCGGGGGGCCCCTACTCCATCCAGATGTTCTCGGACGACCTGCTGGCCTTCATCGACGCCTTGAAGCTCGACCGGATCGACCTCCTGGGTCACAGCATGGGGGGCCGGACGGCCACCCTCTTCGGCATCGGCCACAGCGACCGCCTGAAGCGGCTGATGCTCCTCTCCTCCTCGTGCGGGGCGCCGAAGGGGGCCTACCGGGAGCACTTCCGGGCGCTCCACGACCTGGCGCTGGCGAAGGGGATGGAGGCGGTGTTCGAGCACCCGGAGTTCCGCGGCCTCATCCCGGCGGCGATGATCACCGGGGAGAACGAGAAGGAGTACCGGAAGAGCTTCCTCCGCAACACGCCCCAGACCTACTCCGACACGGGAGCGGCCCTCTTCAACATGCCCGACCTGAGCGGGAGGCTCCACAAGATCTCGGCGCCGACCTGGGTGGGCTACGGGGAGAACGACCCCGGCCCCATGGCCTACGCCGAGGCCTACCGGAAGAACATCCCCGACTGCACCCTCTGCATCCTCAAGGGCTCGGGGCACTTCCCGGTGTGGGACAACACGGAGGGGCTGCTGCGGGAGGTGTTCGGGTTCCTGGACAGCCATCCGGCGGGATAGGGGGAAACGAACACACGACGCGTATAAAACGCAGGGGAGGAAGATTTTCCCCCTCCCTCCGGGAGGGGGTTGGGGGGAGGGAAGGCTGCCAGCGGGCATCTCCCCCACCCCAGCCCTCCCCCGGAGGGGGAGGGAGAAAAACGCAGGGGCGTATTGCAATACGCCCCTACAGGCGGCGCGCCCTGGCGGTCCGCCTTCCCCTATTTCGGCGCCAGCTGCCCGGGCTTGCGGTCGGGCCGCTGCATGAAGAAGACGTCCTGGGTGCGGCAGTAGTTGTTCCCGGCCAGCCGCCCCACGGGCTGGAGCCTGACCGGATCGATGTACTTCCCCTGCTCCACCAGGTCCTCCCTCACGTGCCAGCGCAGGATCTCCCCGATGACGAGGTGGGTGACGTGCTCGGGCTCCCCCAGGGAGAGCATGGTATGGAGCGTGCACTCCATGGCGAGGGGGGCCTCGGCGATGCGGGGGGCGGGCACGAGGTCGGCGGGGATGGGGGTGAGCCCCGCCTCGTCGAACTCGCTGACCTCGGGCGGGAAGTCGCCGGAGCAGACGTTCATTTGCTCCTCCAGGCCGTTGCTGACGGCGTGGACGACGTAGCCCCGGGTCTCGAGGATGTTGCGGGTGGTGTGCTTGTAGCCCCCGTCCCGCGCCCCCACCGAGATGGAAACCATGGGCGGATAATGGGAGACGCAGGTGAAGAAGCTGAAGGGGGCGAGGTTGGGGACGCCCTCCCTGCTGATGGAGCTCACCCAGGCGATGGGCCGGGGGACGATGGAACCGACCATGAGGCGGTACACCTGGCGCCTGTCCATTCCGGCCGCGTCGAGCTTGATGTAGTTCATCCGGTCCCTGTCTCCTCGGTGAGGCCCCCGCCCCTCCGGCGGGTGCCGATGGCTTGCTCCCCACCCCGGCGGCGCGCCGGAAGGGGAGCGGATGTCAGAACTCCTCCTCGTACTCGTAGCGCAGGCCGGCCGGGTCGTCCGGGTCGGCTTGCCTCACCCGCCCGGCTTCCCGGCCCTCCGGCGCGGGCGCCCCGCCCGCCCCCGAAGGCTCCTCCTCCAGCGACCAGCGCTCGTAGGCCCCCTCCGGGAGCTCGGCCACGTAGCGCGAGAGCCGGGAGAAGGACCGCATGCGGACGGTGTCGCTCTCGGTCATGGGCTGGCAGAGGTGGAGCTCGTCCTTGGCCCGGGTAACGGCCACGTAGAACAGCCGCCTCTCCTCCTCCTCCCCCTCCGGGTCCGAGAGCGCCCGGGGGTTCGGGAAGCGGCTGTCCGTCAGCCAGATGAGGAACACCACCTTCCACTCCAGTCCCTTCGCCTGGTGGACGGAGCTTAGCACAACCTTCTCCTCGGGCCCCTCGTCGCCCGGCCCCGCCGTCTCGGCCGCCACGGTGCCCATCAGGGCGAGCTCCGAGAGGAAGCGCTCGGCCGTGTCGTACTGCATGGCGAACTCGGCGAGCTGGCGGATATCCTCGGCGCGGGCCGGGGCATTGTCGAAGGTGGCCTCGGCGAAGCCTTCGTAGAAGCGGTCGAGGACCAGCATGATCATCTCGGTCGGCGGCACGGCCGCCGCCTCGGGCGGGCGGTTGAGTCCGGCCAAGTCGGCGATGAGGGCGCGGAAATCCTCGAAGGCGGGGCGGGCTCCCTTGGGGACGATGCCGGCCCCCTGCTCCCACAGCCAGCGGACGGGGTCCTTCTGGACCCGGAGGTGGTCCCAGATGCGGTCGGCGGTGGCGGCCCCCACCTTGGGCAGGAGGCGCAGGGCCCGCTTCCAGGCCAGCTCGTCCGCCGGGGAGCTGACCAGGCGGAGGAAGGCGGTGACGTCCTTGATATGGCGCTGCTCGAAGAAGCGCAGACCGCTGCGGATCTCGAACGGAATCCCCCGCCGGGTGAGCTCCATCTGGAGCTCCATCGAATGGTAGTGGGCCCGGTAGAGGACGGCCATCTCGGAGAGGGGGGTACCCTCGTCTTGCAGCGCGAGGATGCGCTGGGCCACGAAATCGGCCTGCTGGAGCACGTCCCGGGCGGGAATCAGGGCCGGAAGGGTGCCCGGGCCCCGGGTGGTCCGCAGGTGCTTCTCGAACTGGCGCTTGTTCCGGGCGATGGAGGCGTTGGCCAGGGCGAGGATGGACTCGGTGCTGCGGTAGTTCGTCTCCAGGCGGAAGAGCCGGGTGCCCGGGTGGCGCTCGGGGAAGCTGATAATGTTCTCGAAGTGCGCCCCCCGGAAGCTGTAGATGCTCTGGGCGTCGTCCCCCACCACGGCCAGGTTGCCGCGCGGCCCGGCGATGAGGTCCACGATCTCGGCCTGCACCTTGTTCGTGTCCTGGTATTCGTCCACCAGGATGTAGCGGAAGCGCTCCCGGTAGCTGCGCCTCACCTCCTCGCGCTCGGACAGAAGCCCCCGGGTGAAGGCCAGGAGGTCCGAGAAGTCCATGGCATTGACATCTCGCTTCCGCTGGGCGAAGCGCTCGGCCACGCGTTCGATGTCCCCGATCCGGTCGGCTAGGTATGGGGTTTTTTCCAGCACTGCGTCCGCCACCGTCCGGTCAGTGTCAGCGGCGAAGGCGAAGATGGACTCCAGGACGTTCCCCTTGGGAAAGTGCTTCTCCTTCGGGTCGATGCCCGCGAGCTTGATGCACTCGTGGGCCAAGTCGGCGGCGTCCTCGCGGTCGAGGATGGTGAAGTTCGGAGGGAAGCCGATGAAGCGCCCGTGCTCCCGGAGGATGAGGTTCCCCACGTGGTGAAAGGTGCCTCCCCAGACCCGCCGCACGTCGCTCTGGATGAGGGTGGCGGCCCGGTGGAGCATCTCCCGCGCCGCCTTGTTCGTGAAGGTGACGAGGAGGATGGCCTCCGGATGGACGCCTTCCTCGATCAGGCGGGCCAGCCGGTAGGTGACGGTGCGGGTTTTTCCGCTCCCCGCGCCCGCGATGACGAGCAGGGGACCCTCCCCGGCCAGGACCACCTCCAGCTGCTGGGGGTTGAGCTCGGCAGCGTAATCGATGCGCCCGGAAAGCGAGCGGGGGGGCCGCCTGAGCGTGTATTTTCGCGGTTCTGCCATGGTCCTTTCGGCCTCTTCGCCCGGCGGAAAAGGAGTTTATTGACACCCATCGGGGCCGGGAATACACTTTAATTCAGGAGTCTTGAGGAGCCCGCCCATGCGCAACTACCAGACACTCCTCGACGGCATGGCCCTCGGGTTCTTTCTGGGATTTCTTGCCTTCTATCTTCTCTACCGCTTCAAGGCCGCCCGGCCGAAAAAACCAAAGAGCGAGATCGACCGCCTGGTCGACGATATCCACCGCTACTACCGCCGGGTGTCGGAAGGCAAGCGCGAAGACGTCGAGTAAATCGGTCCATCCTTCGCCCGCCGATCGCCACGGCCGCGCGCTATGGCCTCAGAGGTACGGGCTCCCCTCCGTGTTCGTGATGCCCTTCAGATGCGCCAGCCCGTTCATGGTGACGACGTTCCAGCCGCGCGTGGGGGAATGCTCGACGAGATTGTGAGCGGCGTTGAACTGGCGGATGCGGCGGAAGGCGTTCAGATCGATCCCCAGTGCTCGGCACAGGATGGCCGTGATGGCCAGGTTGTGGCTGACGGCGGCGACAGTGTCGTGGGGATGGGCGAGGAGCATGTCTTCCAGAGCGGCCCAGGCGCGCTCCTGGAGTTCGGCCAGGGTTTCCCCTCCGGGCATCCGCAGGCGGGCCGGGTTGCTGCGCCAGTCGTCCATGAAGCCGTTGAACCGCGCGTCGATCTCCTCGGTGGTGAGCCCCTCCAGCTCGCCCTGATTCAGCTCCGCCAGGCGGGGTTCCAGCCGCACATCGAGGCCCAGGGAAGCGGCGATCACCTCGGCCGTCTGGCGGGCCCGGGTGAGATGGCTGCTGTAGACCGCCGTGATGAGCTTTCCGCGCACGAGCTCGGCCAGCGCCCTGGCCTGGAGGCGTCCTCTCTCGTTCAGCGGGGTTCCCGAGACGCCCTGGATGCGGCGCTGGACATTCCAATCCGTCTCGCCGTGGCGCAGAAGGTAGAGGAGCAAGGGCCTGAACTCCGCGCCCGGTGGCCGGGCGGGGGTGGGGGCGGGATCAGTTCTCGAACTTCATGAAGTCCTCGGGCTTGAGATTCTCGAGCCAGCGCTTCACGTCCTCGGGATTCTCCTGCATCTTTTCCTCGGCGCCTTCCTTCTCGCCTTCCTTCCCGCCGCCCTCCGCTTCCTTCGCCTCGGCCTCGTTGAACTCGATGCTCTTGGCCTCTTCCAGCACCTTTTCGACGACGAAGATGGGGGCCTTCGTCCGGAGGGCGATGGCGATGGCGTCCGACGGCCGGGAATCGATCACGATCTCCGAACCGTTGAGGGTGAGGTAGATCTCCGCATAGAACGTATTGTCCTTCAGATCGTTCACCACAATCCGGCTCACCTTGCCCTTGATCCCGCTGATGAGGTTGCGGATCAGATCGTGGGTCATGGGCCGGGGGGTCTGGAAGTTCTCGATCTCTCGCGCGATCGCGTGGGCCTCGAAAATCCCGACCCAGATGGGGAGGGCCCGCTCACCCTCCGTCTCCCGGAGGATGACGATCGGTACGTTGGTCAGAGGGTCGAGTGTGAGACCTTTGACCTTCATTTCGATCATGGGCCTGAATCCTCCATCAGTACCGAATCAGGCGGCCAAATTCCGCCCAGGGCGTGCAAACCGCCCCGCAGAACCTTCACGTCCACCAGGTCGCCCGGCCGGGGCGCCGGACCATCCACGATGAATTGTACCCTGTGATTGCCCCGGCTGCGACCCGAGAATCCCGCGACCCCCCTGTCCTCCTGGCAGCCCTGGCAGGGCGAGGCGCCCTCCCAGGCGCCCTCCACCATGACCTCGAGCACCTGGCCCTCGAGCTCCCGGTGAAGGTCCTCGGTCATCCGGCGCTGGAGGCGGAGGGCCTCCTCGAAGCGCTCGGCCATGGCCTCCTCGGGCACCCGGCCTGGCATGGCGGCGGCCGGCGTCCCGGGCCTCGGTGAGTATTTAAACATAAAAATGCTGTCAAAGCGCGCCCGGTGAAGAATTTCAAGCGTCTTTTCAAAATCCCGGTCCGTCTCCCCGGGAAATCCCACGATTACGTCCGAGGTAAGCACCCCACCCGGCACGTGCTTGCGGAATAAATCCACCTTCGCCAGGTATTCCTCCCCCGTATAGCCCCTCTCCATGCGGCGGAGCACCTCGTTCGAGCCCGCCTGGAAGGGCAGGTGAAGGTGCTCGCAGACTTTCGCGCACTCCCCCATGGCCGCCACCATGTCCAAGTCGCAGTCCTTGGGGTGGGAGGTCATGAAGCGGACGCGGAGGAGGCCCCCCACCTCGTCCAAGCGCCGCAGGAGGCCTCCGAAGGTCAGCCCGCCCGGCGTCTTCCGGCCATAGGAGTTGACGTTCTGGCCGAGCAGGGTGACCTCCCTGAAGCCCTCCGCGACGGCCTTCTCCACCTCCTCGACGATGAGCGGGCTCGGCTTGCTCCACTCCGGGCCGCGCGTGTAGGGAACCACGCAGAAGGTGCAGAAGTTGTCGCAGCCCCGGGCGATGCTCACCCAGGCGCTCAGATCCCCCTCCCTCCGGATGGGGGCGACTTCCGTGAAATCTGGCTCCACGGGGGCCACGTCCACGACGCGGCCTTCCGTCATCCGGCCGAGCAGGCGGGGGAGTTCCGCGATGTTCTGGGTGCCGAACACCAGGTCCACGGCCGGCTGGCGCTTCGCGATCCCCTCCCCTTCCCGGGTGGCGAAGCAGCCGCAGACGGCGATCTTGAGGCCCGGCTTCTCCTTCTTGAGACGGCTCAGGCGGCCGAGCTGGCTGAAAACCTTCTGCTCGGCCCGCTCCCGGATGGAGCACGTGTTGAGCAGGATGAGGTCGGCCGTCTCGAAATTCTCCGACCGCTCGTAGCCCTCCCGCTCCAGATGGCCGGTGATGGTTTCGGTGTCGTAGCGGTTCATCTGGCAGCCGTAGGTGAAAATCGAAAAGCGCTTGGCCAACGGAAGCTCCCTGGTTCAAGGGACAGGGTAAAAATCCATATTGCGAAAGGGTTCTAAACGTGTCAACTTGACGTTCCGCCCAAAGGTCTTTTTTTCCAAAACATTTGAATGGGTTGGAGGAAGCGCCATTCGCGCTATCTGCTTCCACGGGAGACGGGAGATGGATGGGGGCGGCGCCTTCCTCCGGGCCGCGCGGCTTCTCGGCCGGACGGCGGAGAGGGCCGGCTTCTTCGCCCAGGCGCTCACCCCGGCCTGGCCCCAGCCGCCCGGTTCCCCCGACCGCGCCTTCGCCCGCCTGAGCCCCGCGCCGATCCTGGACCTGAATGCGCCCTGGCGGTTCCACCTCGAAGTGGTGTCCGATCCTACCCTGGCCGTCATCCCGCCAATGGGGAACGCCCTCCTCCCCGGCGGCAGGCTCCTGGTGAATTCACCGTCCTCTCCCGCCTCTCCGGACGGGGGGCCCCGGGTGCACTGGGCCGATTTCTCCGCCCTCGCCGCCCTCCACCGGGGAGAGCTGGCGGCCGGCCTGGCGGCGGGCGCCTGCGCGATCCTCGGGACGATCGCCCCCGAGATGCCCCTGGGCATCCATCTCATCGAGGCCCTCCTGGCCGAGGGCGGCGAGGGGCTGGCCGGCCCCGCCTCCCTGGCCCTCGCCCGGGCCTCCTTCGTGGCCGCTCAATCCGCCCGCCCTGCCGCGCCGTCGGGCCCGGCCCGGGGAGGGATGGAGAATTGATGCGCTTTCTCTTCCTCGCCGCTTCTTTCTTTATCCTTTTCCAGGCGGGCGGGAGCGGCTGCCTTGCGGAAGCGGCTCCGGCGCCCCCCCGGGGGGAGGTGGGCCTCTGGGTGCCCGCGGAGGGCCAGAACGCCACCTTGGACGACCCGAAGAGGATCCTCGCCCTCGCCGAGCGGGCCCGCGCCTCGGGCGTGACCGACCTGTATGTCCAGGTGTACCGGAGCGGCCGCGCCTGGTTCCCGACGAGGCTGGCGGACGATTCGCCCTCGCGCCGGGCGGGCCGGGAGCCCCTGGCCTATCTCCTCGAGCTGGCCTCCGCGCCTGGGGGCGGGGGGCGTCCGATCCGGGTCCATGCCTGGATCAATGCTTTCGCGCTCGCCCGCAACCGGGAGGCCCCCCTCCTGCGCGAGCTGGGGCCGGAGGCCGTGCTCCGGGACCTGCACGGCCGCTCCCTGCTTGACTACCCGCCCGACGGCCGGCCCTCCTGGGCCTCCGGCTTCACGCTGGGAACGCCCGGCATCTATCTCGATCCGGGGCATCCCGGAGTGAGGCGCCGCCTGGCGGACATCGCCTCCGAGCTGGCCCGGCGCTACCCGGGGCTGGCGGGGGTCCACCTGGACTACATCCGCTACCCATACGCCCTGCCCATCTCGCCGGGCTCGCGCTTCGCGCCCCGCCTAGACTTCGGCTACGGGCGCGTCCCGGCGGAGCGCTTCCGGGCGGAGACAGGGTTCGCGGCCCCGGCGGGCGGCGTCCAGCGGAGCACGGCCGAGCACCAAGCCTGGGACGATTGGCGCCGGCGGCAGGTGACCGAGACGGTCCGGGAGGTGGACCGGGCGCTGCGGGCCCGGCACCCGGGCCTTCTGCTCTCGGCGGCCGTCCTCCCGTGGGGGGATCGCGCCTACCTCTCCGCCTTCCAGGACTGGCGCGGCTGGCTGGAGAAGGGGCTCCTGGACAAGGCCGTGCTGATGAACTACACGCGCGACGAGATTTTGGCTCACCGGATCAGCCGCAGCGCCTCGGCGTGGCGCCTTCCCGCGGAGGAGGAGAACGGCCGGCGGAAAGGCCGGGTGCTCATCGGCCTGGGAGCCTATCTTTTCGGGGAGGATCCGGAGCCACTCTGGCGCCAGTGGCGCGGGGCGCTACGGTCGGGGGCGGACGGGGTGGTGGTCTTCTCCTACGACGCGATGCTCCGGCGCGGGCGTTACTGGAGGTTCCCGCTGCCCTGATTCCCGCAATTTTATTGAGGATTCGGGCGATCAGGCTTGCAAATCCAGCGGATTCTCGTTAAGATTCCGCCCCGGAATTGACCCCCGCCCGCGATTCTCACCCCCGGCGCTGACCGGGCCTGACGAAAGCCGCCCTGTGTCGAGCCCGCATTTTCCGCCCATGGAACCGCATCTTGCGGACCAGGAGATGGAGAAATGAATAAAGGGGATCTGGTCGAAGCCATCGCCAAGCAGACGGATCTGAGCAAATCGGGGGCCGAGGCGGTCGTGAACGCCTTCGTCTCCACGGTCACAGGCGCGCTCAAGAAGGGGGACAAGGTCACCCTGACCGGGTTCGGGACCTTCAGCATCTCCAAGCGCGGCCCGCGCAAAGCGAGGAACCCAAGAACGGGCGAGACGATCCAGGTTAAGGCGTCCAAGGTTCCCCGGTTCAAGGCGGGAGCGGGGCTCAAGAGCGCCGTCAAGTAGCACGCTAGAGCAAGCGTACCTTAGCTGAAGCAGCGCGGGCGGGGAGCCGAGGCTCCCCTGCTTCGCTTTCGGCCGGGGCCAGGCGTCCTATTGATCTTCCGCCGCCAGGCTTCCTTCCCCCGCCCATGCCCCGCGGTCCGCGAGCGCCGCGACGGCCCCCTCCACGAACTCCTCGTAATCCCCCGCCCTCTCCGCCGCGGCGAGGATGAGCTCCCGCGCCCGGGCGGTGTTCTCCTCGCTGTAGGGCAGGCGGAGCTTCCGAAGGATGATCTTCGTCCGCCCGTCCAGGTAGAGGGAGTCGATGCCGTACATGCTCCCGTAGAACCGGGCCGGGGCGCCCTGGCTCCTCTCCACCTTCGCGGGCTCGCAGCCGTACAGGAGCGCGATGCCCTCGACGAACTCCCGCCGCTGCTCGTCCGTCATCCCGGTGCGCATGCCGCTCATGATCAGGGGCACGCTCCGGTCGTCCCGGTAGATGCAGTAGTCCACCGCGATTTCGACGAGGACGTGCGCCAGGTAGTGGGCCGACCGAAGGTCCAGGTCCTGGCCCATCTCGCGGGCGAAGTCCCGCACCAGGGGGATGAGGCCGGCGCCCCGGCGGTAGGTGTAGCCTTTCTTCTCGTGGGGATCGAGGCCGGAGGCCGCCTTTTCGCGCGTCCCGTAGTGGCAGAAGTTGTCCACCACGATGTGGCACTTGACCCAGACCAGCTTGGGGTAGCGCGTCAGCGCCCCCGCCGGCGGGGCGAAGACGTGGGTTTCGCGTGCGCGGAATTCCTGGGAAAGCGGCAGGCTGTCCGGCGAGACGTTGTAGACGTAGAGATCGAGCTCTTCCTCGGGAGGCGTCTCCCCGTGCCCCAGCAGGCGGCGCAGGATCAGCGTGTGGCAGTTCGTCAGCAAGAAGGCTTCCTCACGACGGCCTCATGGCCCGGCCAGGCGGTACCGGCCCTCCTCCTCCCGCACCTTCCCCTCTTCGGCCAGCTTCTGCAACTGCGCGCGGACCATCTGCGCGGCCATGCCGAGGCGCCGCTCCTCGAGGTCGGGATAGACCTGCCGGGCGATGAGCTCCGGGGCATCCAGCCCCCCGGCCAAGCATCCAAGTATCTGCGCCTCGCGCTGGGCCCGGTGCAGGAGCAGGTCCCGGATCCGCCGGGCCGGGTCCCGGACGATCGGCCCGTGCCCCGGGTAGATGGTCCGGGGGTTGAGCGCCAGGAGGCGCTCCAGGGTGCGCTGGTAGTCGAGCAGCCGGCCGAAGGGCGGCTGGATGGAGGTCGTCGTCGGGAGGAGCACGTTGTCCCCTCCGAAGAGGACGCGCTCCTCCTCCCACCAGAAGGAGAGATGCCCGGGCGAGTGCCCCGGGGTGAGGAGGGCCTCCAGCTCCATCTCCCCGAAGCGCAGCCGGGCGCCCTCCTCGATGGGCTCGATTTCCTTCAGGGAGGGCTGCCGGTCCTTCATCAGGGGAATCTCGATGGGGTGCGCCAGCATCCTGGCTCCCGTGGCTTCATGTACGGCGGCGGCACCGCCCATGTGGTCCCGGTGGAAGTGGGTGAGGATGAGCATGTCGAGCCCGTCCGGCGCGGCCTCCTTGAGCCAGGCCGCCAGCTCCCCCGCCGTCTCGGCATAGCCGGCGTCCAGGAGGGCGAGGGGCTTCCGGCCGACCAGGATCACGTTCACGTGATCCATGAAGAGGCCCGGCGGAGCGGGAATGCGGCGGACGCGGATCAGGTCGCCGTGCGGTCCGGATGACAATGCAGGGCTGTCCTAGATGTTTTTCTTGGCGACGTATTGGGAGACGACGGAGCGGGCTTCCTCCCCGATGTCGAGGAACTGCAGGTTGACCATGTAGCCCTTGCGGCCGCCCTCCTCGGTCCAGGTCGCCCGGACGACATGCCCCACGAGGTCCTTCACCTGCCCTCCCCCGCCGGCGATGGTGAAGTTCAGGCGGATGGAGTTGCCCGCGTCCGCCGGGAAGCTCGTCTGGAGGAGCGCCCCCCCGACGCTGATGTTGCGGATGATGCCCTGCCGGGTGCCGCTGACTCCCTCCTGCACGTAGATGGCGAAGAGCTCCACGTCCGCGCGCGGGGTGGTGCGCTTGACCTGGCCGGCCTCCCGCGAGGGGGGCTGGATGCTCTTGACGATGTAGACCGGCACTTCCTCGGACTTCCCCTTCACCTTCACCGGCCCCAGGGCCTCGCCTTGGGCGTAGTCCTTGATCCTCTCCCAGGTGGCGGCGCTGACGGCCACAGAGTTGTGCTTCGCGGCGCTCTCCATGCGGTTCGCGAGATTCACGGCGTCGCCGATGACGGTGTAGTCCATGCGCTGGGGGGAGCCCAGATTGCCCGCGACGACGGGGCCGGAGTTCACCCCCACCCGCATCTTGAAGGTGGGCTTCCCTTCGGCTTTCCACTTCTCCATCAGCCCGTCCGCCGCGGCGATCATGTCGAGCCCCGCCTTGACGGCCCAGGCGGCGTGGTCGGGCTCGTAGACGGGCGCCCCGAAGACCGCCATGGTGGCGTCTCCGATAAATTTGTCGAGGGTGCCGTAGTTCTTGAAGATCATCTCGGCCATCAGGGTGAAATACTCGTTCAGCAGCTCGACCAGCTCCTCGGGGCGGAGGGCCTCGCTGAAGGGAGTGAAGCCCACCACGTCCGAGAAAAGCACCGAGCACTCCACGGTCGAGCCGCCGAGGGCCAGGTCGCTCTCCTGCTTGAGGATGTCCTCCACGATGGCCGGGGAGAGGTAGCGCGAGAGGCTAGACCGTTTGCGCGTCTCCTCCTCGATGTTCTGGTAGAGGCGGGCGTTCTCGAGCGCCCCGGCCGCCGCGCCGGCGAACGACTGCGCCAGCCGGACCAGGTCCTGGGTGAAGCCGGGGGCGCCGGCCTGGTTGTCCACGTAGAGGGTGCCGAGGTTGCGCTCCTTGTAGTTCACCGGCACGCAAAGGATGGCGCGGGCGTCCGACCGCATGACGCTCGCGAAGCCCGCCGTCCGGGTGTCACCCTTCGAGTTCGCCGTGAAGAAGGGCGCCCCCTCCACCGCCACCCGGCTGGCCACGCCGGTGCTGAAGAGCCGGGCCTCGCCCTGCTCGAGGTCGCCGCCCATGCCCCGGGCCACGCTCACCTCCAGGGCGCCGGTGCCCTCGTTCCGGAGCATCAGGAAACCCCGCTTGGCGTTCAGGGTGGGGATGGCGTAGTCCATGATCCTCTCCAGGAGCTTGCTCAATTCGTGCTCCTGGTTCAGGGCCTGGCTGACCTCCAGCAGGGTCTCGAGGTCCTTCCCGCCCCGCTTCAGGACATTCTGCATCCGCTTGGCCTCGACCAGGGCCTCCCCGATGGCCTGGGCCTGGCCGACGACGGCCTCGGGGATCGCCGTCGGCGACGCCTGCCGGGCCGTGTAAAGGGCGCGATTCAGCTCCCCGATGTGGTCCTCCAGGCGCTCGAAGGGATCGGGGGCGCCAGCGCCGGCCGGAGGCCCGGAGGGAGCGGGCGCGCTCGCGGCAGGAGCCACCGGAGGAGAAGCCGGGGCCGTGGTGGGCGCCGGGGCCGCCGGGGGAGCGGCCGGAGCGGCGGCGCCGTCCGAGACGGCCGGGGTGAAAGTGCAGCCGCATTTCTTGCATTTCACGCGGGCCCGGGCCAGTTCGGCGGCGGGCCGGTTCACGCGGTAGACCGCCCCGCATTCGGGACATGCGATTCGCGTCGGTTCGACTGCCTGCTCCACGTGGGCTCCTTCCCGCTCGCGCGGGGCTAGGCCAGCGCCTTGAGCGCCTCGAGCAGCTCATCGACGCTCTGGTAGCGCTCCTCGGGCGTCTTCTTCAGGCACCGCAAGACGATGTCCTCGAGAGGCTTTGAGACCTCGGGGTTCTTGAGCGAGATGCGTGGAGGCTCCTCGTGCATGTGCAAGTAGGCGATGTCGCCCTCCTTGAAGGGGACCGCCCCCGTGAGGAGCTCGTAGAACATGATGCCGAGGGAATAGAGATCGCTGCGGCCGTCCACGGCGCCGCCCCGGATCTGCTCGGGCGACATGTAGTAGGGTGTCCCCATGACCTGGCCCACCTGGGTCATGCCGCTCCCCCCGCCCTTCCGGGCGAGGCCGAAGTCGGCCACCTTCACTCCGCCGTTCTTGGTGACCATGATGTTGTCCGGCTTGAGGTCGCGGTGGATGACCTGGGCCTGGTGGGCGAAGGCGAGCGGTTCGCAGATGCGGATGGCGAGCTTGGCGAACTGGGCCACCGGGAGTTTCCGGCCGGCGACGAGGCCGCCGAGGCTCTTCCCGTCCACGAACTCCATCACGATGAACATGGGGTCATCGGTGCGGATGTCGTAGATGGTGATGATGCCCGGATGCTCCAGGGCGGCGGCGCTCTGGGCCTCGGTGATGAAGCGGCCGAGCGCCTCGGGGTCTTTCCCGAGGTCCCCCAGGATCATCTTGATGGCCACCTGCCGGTCGAGGATCTTGTCCCGGGCCTTGTACACCACGCCCATCGCCCCCCGGCCGAGCTCGACGATGCCGTCGTAGCGCCGCGAGAGGAACTGGATCGGGTCCACCGGGCCGGCCGGCGCGGCGGGGGCGGTGGCCTGGGGGGCCGCCTGAAGGGCCTGGCCGAGCGCCTGCGCCTTGGCCGCGGCGTCGCGGAAGCCCGCGTCGGCGGCGGCCACCATGGCGTAGTACTTCTGGGCGGGCTTCCTCTGCCCCTTGCCCTCGAAGGCCTCGGCGGCGTCGTAGCCCCACTCGAGGCGGTTCTCCTCGACGAGCTTCAGGGAGAAGAGGATGTCGAGGACGCTCTCGGCCACGTCGAACGCCCCCTTCTCCAGGTGAATCCGGCTCATCTCGCGGAGCGCCTCGGCCCGCACGGGAGAGCGCTCCACCGCCGCCTTCTGGAGGTGGGAGAGGATGACGTCCTCGCCCGCCCCGAAATCGCGCTCCAGGCTGGCCAGCTCGAAATGAGCCTGGGCCGCCTTGCTCGGGACAATGCGCCCCGCGAGGAGCCTCTCCAGCTCCTCCTTGCGGCGGCTCCGGAGGACCTCGCGGATCTGCTGCGCCTGGGCGGCGGCCTCGGCGTCTTGAGGGAAGTACTGCGTCAGCTTGTCGGCCGCGCCGCCCGCCTTCTCCAGGTCGTTCGCGGCGAAGGCGTCGGCCATCATCGTCCGGAGCACCCGCCCCAGGGAAGTCCTGGCCTCGGCGTCGGCGGGAAGCGCGGCCACGATGGCCTCCAGGTGGCGGCAGGCGCGCTCCGCGTCGCCCCCCGCCTCCGAGAGCTTGGCCAGCTTGCTCCGGATGTCGGGGCCCGCGTCGGGCCGCCGGAGGAGATCCTCGAGGCGCTCGACGAGGGTGAGGTCCCCGGGAGGCAGCAGGGCCTCGGCCGCCTGGTAGTGCGGCATGGCGCCCGGCGCTCCCTTCTCGCCCAGGGCCCAATCCCCCCGGACGAGGGCCAGCCAGCCCTTTTCCCGGTTATCCTCGGGATTCAGGGAGGCGAGGATCTTCTCGGCGCCCGCCTTGTCTCCCTTGTGAAAGAGGAGGCTGGCCACCTTCAGGCCGGCCGGCAGCGCCCCCGGGGCCTCGGCCAGCTCCTTCTTGTAGCGGGAGAGGTACTCGTCCAGCTTCCCGCTCTGCTGGCAGGCCCGGTGAAGCTGGGCGTACACCTCGGCCTGGCCGGGGCAGGCCGCGATGAGCTCGCCCAGCCCCCGGATGGCGTCCCGGATGCGGTTGGGCACGTTGTCCACCATGCCCTTGAACTCGAAGAGGGCCATGCGGTAGTTGCCCTTCTTCGTGTGGATGCGGCCCGAGTAGTAGTACTTGTCCGAGAAGCGGGTGCCGACCACCTTGAGGCGGGTGAAGATGTCGAGGGCCCGGTCCATCTCCCCCTTGCGGTAGAGGACCTCGCCCATGATGGCGTGGTAGCGCATGTAGCGGGGAGTCAACTCCGTCTGCTGGCGGACCAGGTCGGGGTTCGGCTCCAGCTTGCCTATCTGCTCGCAGACGGCCAGTGCCTGGTCGAATTTCTGGAGCTGATGGTAGGCGACGGCCAGGTCGTTCAGGAGGCGGATGTCATCGTACTCCTCGGGGGGCTTGCGGCCCAGCAGCGCGATGATCTTGTTCCAATCGCTCTGCTGGTAGAGCGCGTCGACCTTCTTCGTGTCCTCTGCGGCGAACAGGCGCAAGCGCGGCTTCCTCCCCCTCCAGGTGGCGCAGATTCACCGACCGGGCGGTGCGCTACATCGGTGATGGCACCATTGTAGAAAAAATCGCCCGAGTTTCAAGGCGCCGCCGCCGGTCCGCTCCGAATACCGAAGGATGCACCGGCGGGACGCCCCCGCTTGCACCGGCCGCCTTCCCCAGGGCGCGCAGGCCTCCGGCGCCCCACCGCCTCCCCGGCATGTCCATCCGGCTTGGCGGGGCCAGGTTTGACAGAGGGACAAAATCTGCTATTTTTCGGCCTGAATTAACACGTGAGAATACCTCATCGCGGATGCCCGCCTCCGATAAAGGGAGGCTTGGGATCTTTGTTTTTGGCTCCGGCCGCTAGCACATCATAAAAAGGAGAATGACCGATGCAGGTTCGCCTGAGGCTTTTTGCGCTCCGCACATGCGCTTCCGTGGCCACGCTCGCCGTTCTCGCCCTCTCCGGGAGCCCCGCGGGCGCCCAGGTCATGCCCCACGAGGAAAAGCTGATCCGGGAGGCCAAGAAGGAAGGCTCGGTCACCATCATCAACCCCATCCTCGCGGACAGCACGGAGAGGGTCTTCGGCCCCGCGTTCATCAAGTATTACAATCTCGGGGACGGCTTCAAGTTCAACAACCTGCGGAAGGGCACTGGACCCGTCGTGGCCCAGGTGCGCCAGGAGATCCAGGCGAAGCGGTTCACGGTGGACGCCATGTTCGTGAACTCGCCGGCCTTCTTCGACGCCGCCGCCAAGCAGGGGGTATTCCTCAAGCTCGAAAGCGGCCGCTGGAAGGACCACGAGGAGGGCATGAAGAAGGCGGGCCAGTATTTCAAGCTTCCCTATGTCGTGACGCCCTTCGCCTACACCTTCGTCCCCGTCTGGAACTCCGGCTGCCCGGGCATGGAGAATTTCCAGCCCAAGTCCATCTTCGACACGGTCGCGCCCGCCCTCAAGGGGAAGACCATCGCGTCCGACCTGACCCGGAGCCTGACCTACACGAACACGACGATCGGCCTGAAGGAAACCGGCGTCGACATGGACAAGTTCTTCAAGATGCTGAAGGCGACGAACCCGGTCATCGAGTTCCGCACCGAGCCCAAGATGCAGATGGTGCTGACGTGCGAGCGCCCCATCGACACCTGGAACCTGGCCGCCCGCGTCCCCCAGGCCATCGCCGGGAAGCCCGAGCTCAAGGACAAGATCAAGCTCGGCACCTACTCCGAGGGCCATGTCATGCTGGGCAATCAGATGGCGGCCTTCGAGGGCGCTTCCCATCCGAACGCGGCCAAGCTCTTGATCGAATTTTTCCTCACCAAGGAAAGCGCGGACCTCATGGCCAAGCACGAGGGGATGTACTCCTTCATGAAGGGCTGGACGATTCCCAAGGATATCTGGTTCATGAAGGAAGTGAAGGCCATCGGCCTGAAGGACTGGCTCAAGGCCGGCGCGCAGCACAAGACGGTCCGGGGCGAATGGCAGAAGATGTTCCGGTAGTCTGTCGCGGGTCACTTCGGCGGGGCCCCGAACCGGGGCCCCGCCTGTCTTGAATTTGGCACCGCATGCACGGGAAGAAAAATGGCGACCGAGACGATTACCCGATACGCCGAGATGGAAAAGCCGGGCCGGTGGAGATCCCTCCTCACACAGGAGACCCTCGTCACCACGATTGCGAGCCTGGTCGTCGGCGCCGCCGTCATCCTCCCGCTGGGCGCGCTCGTTCTGAACAGCTTCCGCGTGCTGGACGACTCCGGCTTCGGGACGGCCTGGGGGCTGGACAACTACCAGGCTCTCTTCCATGACCGGATTATCTTCAAGGCCTTTCTCAACACCATCTACATTTGCGTCGGGACCACCATCCTCGCCACGTTCCTCGGCGTCTCGCTCGCCTGGATCAACGCCCGCACCAACTGCCCCTGGCGGGAAAAATTCGAGCCCTTCAACCTCATTCCCTTCTTCTTGAGCCCCTTCGTGGGCGCGATTGCCTGGCACAACCTCGCCTCGCCCAGGGTGGGCCTGCTCAACGCCTGGGCGCGCGAGTACCTGGGCGTCCAGGGATACCTCCTCAACGTGAACAACCTGTACGGCATCATGTGGGTGACGGGCATTTTCTTCACCCCCCTCGTCTATCTTTTCGTCGTCGGCTCCCTGCGGCGGATGGACCCCTCCCTCGAGGACAGCGCCCGCACCACCGGCGCCGGTCTGCTCCGCACCAGCCTCACCGTCACCCTTCCCCTCGTGACGCCCGGCATCCTGTCCGGAGCCATCATCGTCTTCGTGACCACCGCGGGCGAGTTCGGGGTGCCTTTCAAGCTGGGCGCCCCCTTCGGATGGGAAACCCTCACCACCCAGATATTCACCCGGGCCGTGGGTGACGACGCCAATCACTACCTGGGCGCCTCGATGAGCATGATGCTCGGCGCCATCACGGCCTTCTTCATCTGGGTCCAGCGGCGGATCATCGCCCCCCGCGAGTACACCACCGTCACCGGCAAGGGCTTCCGCCCCAACACCATCGACCTGGGGAAATGGAAGTGGGCGGCTTTCGGCTACAACTTCCTCTACATCCTCATCGCGGTGCTCCTCCCGCTCGCCTGCCTGTTCGCCGTCAGCCTCCACGGGGTGTGGGAAGGGCGGATCATCTGGGACGAATTCAACCTCAACAACTACCGGCGCGTGCTCTTCTTCTGGTCGCCGGACCGCATCGTCGCGGCCACGAACGGCGTGTTCAACAGCCTCTTCCTCGCCTTGCTCGGGGCGACCATCGCCATGATCCTCTCCCTCGTCGTGAGCTACGCGGTCCACCGCACGAAGGGGCGGGGAACCTCCCTCCTCGATTTCCTGTGCGTCATCCCCATCGGCTTCCCCGGGATCGTCCTGGCCATGGGCGTGCTGGTCACCTACATCCGCACGCCCATCTACGCCACGATCTGGATTCTCCTGCTGGCCTATATCACCCGGTACTTTCCTTACGGCCAGCGGAACATCTCCGCCGTGATGCTGGCGGTCTCGGAGGAGCTCGACCAGAGCTCCCGCATGGCCGGGGCCTCCTGGCTGACCACGCTCAAGCGAATCACGATTCCCCTTTTGAAACCGGGCATTTTCGCGGGGTGGATTCTCCTCTTCGTCATCTTTTTGCGCGAGCTTCCTATTTCGATTATCCTGTACACACGAGGAACCGAGACGCTTTCGGTGGGGGTCTATTACCTCACCACGTACGAGAACGAGCCGCTGACCACGGCCCTGTCGGTGGCCCAAAGCGTTGTGCTGCTCTTGTGCATTTATCTTTTCCGCAGATTGGCGGGCAAGGAAGCGCTCGCCGCTTGAGAGCCGGGGATTCCAGGGGAAATGGGCGAGAATGGAGTGAAGGGCGGCAACTATCTCGAAGTGCAAGGGCTGGTTAAGTACTTCGGCAACGATCGGGCGGTCGACGGCATCTCCTTCGGCGTCCCCAAGGGAAAGTTCCTGACCCTCCTGGGGCCCTCCGGCTGCGGGAAGACCACCACCCTCATGTGCATCGCCGGGCTCCACAAGCCCGACGCCGGCGAGATCGAGGTCGGCGGCACGATCTTCACCTCCGTCTCCCGGCGCGCCTATCTCCCCCCCGAGAAGCGCGACATCGGCATGGTCTTCCAGAGCTACGCCATCTGGCCCCACATGACCGTGAACCAGAACGTGGCCTACCCCCTCGAAATCCGGAAGATGAACCGCTCCGAGATCGACGACCGTGTGGCCGATGCCCTCCGCCTGGTCGGCCTCTCGGACATGGCCTCGAAGCTCGCGACGAACCTCTCCGGCGGGCAGCAGCAGCGCGCCGCCCTGGCCCGGGCCATCGTCTTCCGGCCCCGCCTCCTGCTCTTCGACGAGCCCCTGAGCAACCTCGACCTCAAGCTCCGCGAGCAGATGCGGATCGAGCTCAAGCGCATCCAGAGCGAGGTCGGGATCACCTCGGTCTACGTGACCCACGACCAGTCCGAGGCCCTGGTCATGAGCGACGAGATCATCGTCATGAGCAAGGGCGTCATCCAGCAGACGGGGGGCCCCCACGCCATCTACGCCCGTCCCCTCAACCGCTTCGTCAGCAACTTCATCGGCGTGGCCAACCTCCTGGAGGGCCGCATCGTCCGCGCCTTCGGCTCCGGCCGCGGGGAGATCGAGGTGGCCCAGGGGAGCGAGAAGGTCCGCCTCCCGTGCCTGCTCGCGGACGGCGTCGGCGAGGGCGCCGAGGCCGTCCTCTCCGTCCGCCCCGAGAACGTGGACGCGCTCCGCGACGCCGAGGGCAAGGGCGGCGGCATCCGCGGCGAGGTCATCCAGACCATCTTCCTCGGCAACTGCCAGGACTGCCGGGTGCGGTGGGGGGATTTCGAGTGGAAGGTCCTCGCGCACTCACGGGAGCTCCTCCGCCCCGGCGACCGCGTGTATCTCCGCCTGGACCCCGAGCACACCCTAGCCGTCAGGCCCTGACCGAGGTTCTTCATGTCCTTCGTGGAGCTCCAGCAGCTCACCAAGCGCTTCGGCGAGGAAGTCGCGGTCAACTCCATCGACCTGCGGGTCGAGCAGGGCGAGTTCGTCACCCTCCTGGGTCCCTCCGGCTGCGGGAAGACCACCACGCTGCGCTGCATCGCCGGCCTCGAGCGCCCCGACGGGGGGGACATCCGCATCGAGGGGGAGCTCGTCGCCTCGGTGGACAAGAACGTCTATCTCTCCCCGGAGCAGCGCAACCTCGGGATGGTGTTCCAGAGCTACGCCGTCTGGCCGCATATGACGGTGTTCGACAACGTGGCCTACGGCCTCCGGGTGCGCCGGCGGGGCCGGGCCGAGATCAAGGAGAAGACCACCCGGGCGCTCGAGCTCGTGGGGCTGGGCCACGTGGCCGACCGCTACGCCACCAAGCTCTCGGGCGGCCAGCGCCAGCGCGTCGCCCTCGCCCGAGCCATCGTCTACAACCCCAGGGTGGTCCTCTTCGACGAGCCCCTGAGCAACCTCGACGCCAAGCTGCGCGAGCAGATGCGGGTCGAGCTTTCCCGCCTCCAGCACGAGGTGGGAATCACCTCGGTCTACGTGACCCACGATCAGGCCGAGGCCCTCGTCATGAGCGACCGGGTGGTGGTGATGAACAAGGGCGTCATCCAGCAGATCGGCGACCCCCACACCATCTACGCCCGGCCCGCCAACGCCTTCGTCGCCAACTTCATCGGGGTGGCGAACCTCCTCGAGGGCAAGCTGCTGGGCCGCTCCGGCGAGATGGCCGACATCGAGATCCCCCTCGACGGCTCCTCCCCCCTGCGCCTGAAGGCCGCGGGGGGCGACGGCGCCAAGGCCGGCGGCCGCGTCATCCTGAGCGTCCGGCCCGAGGACATCACCCTCCAGACCTCTCCGCCCCAGGGCGGCGGCAATCTGATCGAGGGCCGGGTCATCGAGACCGTCTACCTCGGGAACTTCCTGGACTGCCAGGTCCAGGTGGGGCAATATGAGATGGGCATCCAGATCGACCACTTCGAGCAGCTTTCGAAAGGACAGAAGGTGTACCTGACCTTCCAGCCCGATCACGCTCTCTGCCTCACCGAGTGATGGCGGCCACCTGCACCTTCCTCGCGGGAGGGGACGTCGCCCTCAACCGGGCGAAGGGCAAGGGCGCCTTCGGGGAAATCGGACCCATCTTCCGCCGGGCCGGAGCCGCCTTCGCCAACCTCGAATGCCCCCTCTCCCGCCGGGGGCGCGGCGCTCCCGACAAGATCCTGCTCCGGGGGGCGCCCGAGATGGACGAAGCCCTCCTCGATGCCGGCTTCTCCCTCCTCTCCTTCGCCAACAACCACGCCATGGACTACGGCGAGGACGCCTTTTTCGACACCCTCGACCTCCTGAAGCGGCGCGGCCTCCCCTTCGCCGGGGCCGGGAAGAATCTTGCCCAGGCTCGAAGGCCCGCCCTCATCGAGCGCAAGGGGCTGCGCATCGGCTTCCTGGCCTTCTCCTCGATCCTCCCTTACGGATGCGCCGCCGGGCCCTCGAAGCCCGGCGTGAACCGCCTGCGGGCCCTCACCGCCTACCGCCCCCGCATGAACCCCGCCGAGTACCCCGGCGCCCCGGCCGAGATTCACACCTGGACGGTGCCGGAGGACCTCCGGGAGATGGAGCGGGCGGTCTCGGCCCTGCGCCGGAAGGTGGACGTCCTCATCGTCAACCACCACTGGGGGACGAGCATGACCCACGAGACGCGGGCCTTTCAGCGCGAGATCGCCCACGCGACCGTCGAGGCCGGGGCGGACCTCGTCCTGGGCGGGCATCCCCACGTCCTCCAGGGGATCGAGCTCTACAAGCGGAAGCCCATCGTGTACAGCATGGGGAACCTCCTCTTCGACTTCAAGGTTCCCTTCTTCACCGCCGCCACCCGCCAGACCTTCCTCTTCGGCTGCACCCTCGGCCGGCGGGAGGTGCGCGACCCCCATCTCATCCCCTGCCAGGCGGGCGTCTTCGCCCCGCCCCGCCTGCTTCCCCCCTCGGGCCCGAAGGGCCGGGAGATCGTCCGGCTCGTGGAGCGCCTGTGCGAGCCCCTCGGCACCCGGCTCGAGGTCCGGGGCGGCCGGGCGAGGGTCCGCCCGGCCTGAACGGAAATTTTCCGCCTCGAATATCGGGGAATATCGGGAAAAGCGGGAATATTGGCTTGCCTCCGAGAACGTCCGCGGATTTTTTGGGCTGGAATATCGTGAAATATCGTGAACAGCCGGTGGAGCCACCCCCGGCCCCAGGGGCTCCGCCCCTCCTCGCGCGCGCGTAAAAAATAAGCCTGAATATCCCTGAATAAGCCTGAACATCCCTGAATATCCCTGAAACCTCCCGTCTCATCCCCGCGTCTCAAATTCAACGGCAAACGCCCCCGCCCCTGCATGGAGGCGCGGCCCGCCCGGAGGCCAATGTAATGCCGGGGAGAGAAAAGCCGGTTACAGCAATTTCCGCCAATTTCGCGCACGTTCGTGATCGGGAAGGTTTTTTTCCGCAAGCGCGATTCGGCGGGAGGGCGGCGCTGATTCCAAGATAGGGCATCCCGGCGCCGACGGCCAATCGGAAAGTATGGAACGGTTCGACGATGCTGCTGTCATTCCGAGCGAAGCGAGGAATCTTCGTCAGTGGCAATACAAGTAGATTCCTCGCGCCTCCGGCGCTCGGAATGACATCCCCTCACCGACTACAAAGATGACCCACCACGACAATCAGCTCGCCTTCCCCTCGGCGTCCCGGACCGGCCCCTTGATGATGATGGCGGTCATCTTGCCGCCCACGGCGGCCGTCTTGTGCTCGACACCTCCGGGGATGTAGGCCACCTTGCCGGGCTCGAGGGGAATCCGCTCCCCCTTCGTCTCGGTGTAGCCCTTGCCCGAGAGCACCCAGATGACCTCCTCCTGCCCCGGGTGGCTGTGGGGCTCGTGGGGGGTCGAGGGGTCGTACTCGGTCACGCCCACGCGCACGTGCTCGGCGCCGTTCGAGCTGGGGCCGACCAGAATCTTGCTCCGGCCCCACCCCACCGCCTTGAAGGGGATTTTCTCGACCTCGAAGACTTCCTTCCTGGGCATTTGGATCTCCGTAAGGCAATGGGACGCCGATCCATCATCTGAACTGATTTTGCACATGCTCCACGACCGAGGTCTTCGCATTGGAATTTCCCCCTCCCTCCGGGAGGGGGCAGGGGGAGGGAGAACTTGCAGGGCCGTGCCCCCCCACCCTACCCTCCCCCGGAGGGGGAGGGAAAAGCAGGCGTCCCAAACCCTCCCTCACCCCGGCCTTCTCCCAAAGAGAGAGGGCGAATCTGCCGCTATCACCCATTGACCGAACAGGGACGAACACGAGGTTCGCCCCTACAGCGGCCATTCCGCTGCCCTCCGGCCGCCGCCGATTCCCCCCCCTACACCCTCACCTTCTTCCGCACCGCCTCCCCGACAGCCCGGGTGTTGAGCTTCCCGCCCAGGTCCCCGGTGCGCTCGCCCGCCGCGATGGCCTCCTCGACGGCCCGGCGGATGGCCTCGCCTCCCTTCAGGCAGCCCAGGTGGTCCAGCATGAGGGCCCCGGTCAGGATGGCCGCCATGGGGTTGGCGATGCCCCGCCCGGCGATGTCGGGGGCGGTGCCGTGGACGGGCTCGAAGAAGCAGGTGGTTTCCAGGTTCAGGTTGGCCGAGGGGGCGAGGCCGAGCCCCCCCACCAGGCCCGAGGTGATGTCGCTCAGGATGTCGCCGTACATGTTGTTCGTCACCATCACGTCGAAGTGCCCGGGGTGCTGGATAAGCTCCATGGCCACGGCGTCGATGTGCTTGGCCTCGGACTCCACTCCGGGGAAATCCGCCCGCACCTCCTCGAACACCCGGCGCCAGATGCCCCCGGCGTAGCGCAGGCCGCTGGCTTTATCCGCCATGGTCACTTTCTTCCGGTTGTGGCGCTGGGCGAAGACGAAGGCCGAGCGGATGACCCGCTCCACCCCCTTGTAGGTGTGGATCTCCTCCTGGAGGGCCACCTCGTCCTTGGTGCCCTGCTTGAAGAAGCCGCCCACGTTCACGAAGAGGCCCTCGGTGTTCTCCCGGAAAACGACGTGGTCGATGTCCCCCGCCTTCTTGCCCTTCAGCGGGCTCAGGTCCTCGTGGTAGAGGCGGCAGGGGCGGATGTTGGCGTAGAGGTCGAGCCCGAAGCGGATTCCCAGGAGGATGTGCTCCTGCACGACGGGCCCCTTGACCTTGGGGTGCCCTCCGACCGCGCCGTGCAGGATGGCGTCGAACTTCTTGAGGGTCTCGCAGCCGTCCTCGGGCATGGCCCGCCCCTCGCGGAGGTAGCGCTCGCTCCCCCAGTCGAGCTGGGTGAACTCGACCGGGAAGCCCGCGGCCTCCGCCGCCGCCTGGATGGTCTGCTCCGCCTCGGGGACCACCTCCTGCCCGATGCCGTCCCCCCGGATCACCGCGACCTTGGCCATGCGGGAACGCTCCTCCCCCGTGCTGCCCCGGCGGGCCGCCCGCGCGCGGGAGGCGCCGTCCTCCGATTCGATGCCTCACCATATACCGGGACGCGCGCCCTCCGCCACGCGCGGGGGGGCTGCCGGATATTCTTCGCAGCGACAATTAAAACGTAGGGGCGGCCCCCCCTCCCGAACCGGCAGGCCGGTTCGGGGACCCAAGGGATCGGCCGCCCAGGGCAGGCACGGGGGCCTGCCCCTACGGGTTGTCATTCCGAACGGAGCTTCGCCCCTTTTCAGCGGTCCGGAATTCGCCTATCTTTCCGGGATTCCGTCACCAGGCGGCAGGCAACCCCCTTTCATGCGGCACCCGCGCGAGGAGGCGATCCGCGATGGTCGAAACCGGCCCTCTCCCCCCCGGCACCCTGCGCTTCCCCCCGGACGTGATCCACTCCTTCATCACCTCGGCCTTCCGGACGGTGGGGGTGCCCGAGGCGGACGCGCGCCTGGTGGCCGACGTCCTCGTCAGCGCCGACCTCCGGGGCATCCGCAGCCACGGGGCGGCCCGCATCAACTTCTTCCTCGTGCGGCTGGAGCGCGGCCTCATCAACAAGAACCCGCGGATGAAGCTTGAGTCCCACTCCGACACCACGGCCGTCCTCGACGCGGACAACGCCATCGGCATCATCGCCTCGAACCGGGCGATGGAGGAGGCCATGGCGCGCGCCGAGCGGCACGGCTCGGGCTTCGTCGCCGTGCGGAGCAGCAGCCACTTCGGCTTCGCGGGCCATTGGGCGAAGAAGGCGATGGACCGGGGCTACATCGGCATCAGCATGAGCAACGGCGGCCGCCGCACCACCCCCACCTTCGGGGACGAGCCCCTCTTCGGCACCAACCCCATGAGCGTCGCCATCCCCGGCGGGCCGGGCGGCACGCCCTTCTACCTGGACATGGCCACCGCCGTGGTCGCCGCCGGGAAGGTGGAGACCGCCCTGCGCGAGGGCCGCCCCATCCCCAAGGGCTGGGTGCCCAGCTCCTACGGCCCCCCACGCCTGGACGAGCGGAGCATCCTCCTGCACGACGTGCCCTTCCTCCCCCTGGGCGGGGAGGACCCCGAGCTCGGCGGCCACAAGGGCTACGGCCTCTCGCTCATGGTGGAGCTCCTGTGCAGCCTCCTCTCCGGCTCGGACCTCGACGCCCGCATCGCCGGGGCCTCGGGCGAGGGCACGCCCTCCACGGGCCACTTCATGGGGGCCATCAAGATCTCGGGCTTCCGGGACCCCAAGGTCGTCTTCGCCCAGATGCAGAAGACCTTCGAGCGCATCCGCGCGTCCAAGAAGGCGGCCGGCCGCGACCGCATCTACATCCACGGCGAGCCCGAGGCCATCGCCGAGGAGGAGAACCGCCGCACCGGCGTCCCCATCACCCCGGCCATCATGGAGCAGCTGCGCAGGCTGAACGGCCGGCTGCGGCTGGGGTTCGAGCTGTAGGGGGAGAGGCGGATTCAGTTGCCGTTTAGCCGAATGAAGCCATGATAGGTTTGGATGTCATCCTGAGCAAAGCGAAGGATCTCGGTGTGCAGGTTCGATCGGACAAACCGAGATTCTTCGCGCCTTCGGCGCTCAGAATGACAGGCGGGGGCGCCTCTCCCCAAGGGCCGTGGAAGACATCGTCGCGGCGGGACTTCAAGCACGGCAAAACCTGTGGGGTCTGCTATTTCAGGGCTTTGCCTGCGAGGCCTTCGGCGCGGCCTGGGCCGGGCCGCCCGCCGGGGCGTTGCGGAGCATCTGCTCGACGAAGGAGATGACCTCGGGGCTGTCCCACTTGCGGGCCCCGATGATCTTCTCCACGAGCCGCCCCTGGGGGTCCACGAAGAAGCTCTCGGGCACCCCGGTGGTGCGGTAGAGCTTCTTGATCTGGCCCCGGGGATCGAGGGGGATCGGGAAGGTCAGCTTGAAGCGCTCCACGAACTTCTGCACGGCGTCGGCCCCGAGGGCGTCGATGCTCACCCCGAGGATCTCGAAGGGCTGGCCCTTCTCCTTCATCCGGAGGTAGAGGTTCTGGAGCGAGGGCAGCTCGTCGATGCAGGGCGGGCACCAGGTGGCCCAGATGTTCACCAGCACCACCTTCCCCCTGTAGTCGGCCAGGGAGATGGCGCCGCCGCCGAGGGCGGGGAAGGTGAACTCCGGGGCGGGCGCCCCGAGGGCGACGATGGGCCCCTCGTCCTTCTTCTCGGGGGGCTTGTTGAGCCACCCGTACAGGCCCCAGAGGAAGGTCGCCAGGATGGGCGCCAGGATGAAGGCCAGGGCCATCCGCTTGGCGCGCCGCTCGCCGGCGGCGCTTCCCGCCTTCTCCCGGCCCTCCGTCTCCCCGGGCTTTTCCGCCGTCTTCAGCCGCTCCATCGCTACCCTCTCCTGCCATCTTTCCGGGGGGGGGCGGCGGCCGTGCCGCTCCGTTTCGGCGCTTTTCCGCCCAGCAGATGCTCGATCAGGGCGCGCGCGGCGGGGCTGTCCCATTCCCGCGAGCCCATTCCCCAGGCGATGATCCGGCCCTCGCGGTCCACCACGTAGGTCGTGGGAAGGGCCCGGATCTGATACGTGTTCTTCACGTCATGGGCCGGGTCGAGGACGATGGGGAACGTCAGCTTCAGCTTCTCCGCGAAGCCCCGCACCTCGTCGATCTTCCCCTGGTCCACCGAGATGGCCACGATATCGAGCCCCCGGTCCTTGAACTCCGCGTAGAGGCGCTCCATGGCGGGCATCTCGCGGACGCAGGGCGGGCACCAGGTGGCCCAGAAATTCAGGAGCACCACCCTTCCGCGGTGCTGGGAGAGGGTGTGGTTCTGGCCCTCGGGGGTGCGGAGGAAGAAGTCCGGCGCCGCCGCCCGCTGGGGCTGGGAGAGCATGGACATCTTCGAGAAGACGTCGAGGGTCTCGGGCGGGAGGGCCGACCCCTTCTGGAACTTGAGGAGAAGGGAGCCGACGCGGTCGAGATTGGCGTAGCCCCATGCCAGGAGCGGGAGGAGCGCCAGCAGGAGGACGAGGGCCACCCATCCCCGCGCGCGCCGGCGCCTCGACCTGCGGCGGCCCAGGCCCTCCACGTTGTCCGCCAGGATCAGCTTCGGCGTGAATCCCATCTTCCTCGGCCTCATTCGGGGGCCCCGCTAGTTCCCGAAATCCTTCAACTCGCGCCGCAGGCGGTCCTCGAGAGGGTCTTCTCCCCCTCCCGCGCCCGCCTCTTCCTTTTCCGCCGGACGCTCCCGGCGCGCCCGGCCCCGCGCCGTCCACGCCCGCACCATCACGATCACCACGCCGAAGCCGGCGATGAGCCCCGCCAGCGGCAGGAGCCAGGCCGTGAGCAGGAAGCCCTCGGCCGGCGGCTGGGGCAGGACCGAGATCCCATATACATCAACAAAGTAGCGGACGATTTGTTCCTTCGTCTCGCCCGCCACCACCTTGCGGCGGACCAGCTCGCGGAGCTGGGCCCCCTCGGCGCTCGGGCAGTCGTGCAGGAGCTTGCCCGGGCACACGGGGCTCATGATGGCCCCCGTCACCTCGTCCACCGTGGTCTTGGGCTCCACGAAGGCCTTGGGCTCGGCGGCCCAGGCCCCCGGGGCGGCGAGGAGGAGCATTCCGCCCAGAAAGGGCGCCAGGAGGAGCCGGCCCGGAAACCTCATCCCCTGTCCTCTCGCGGCGGCCGGGACCGCCCGAGCTCGCGGCTCAGGCGGGCGCTGCGCTCCCACAGCGTCCACCAATAGTACCCGATGCCGATGATCGTGACCGCGTAGGCCGCGGCGACGTATCCCATGTCAGCCTCCCGCGCCGGCGTGCGCGGCCTCGGCCCGCGCCTGCAGGCGCTCGATGGCCGTCCGCTTCCGGACGAAGTAGATGAAGAGCAGCGTGAAAGCCAGCAGGCAGCTCCACAGCGCCACGTGCATGGTGGCCGGGAGCTCGCCCATCCCCCCCCTGCGCAGCACCACCGGGCCCGGGTGCAGCGTCCGCCACCACACCACCGAGAGATGGGTGATGGGGACGTTGATGAACCCCGCGATGCCCAGCACGGCGGCGAAGCGCGCCCGCTGGTCCGGGTCGGTCATGTAGGCCCGCAGCATCAGGTAGCCCACGTAGATGAGCCAGAGGATGAGGGAGGTCGTCAGGCGCGGGTCCCAGGTCCACCACACCCCCCAGATGGGCCGCGCCCAGATGGGCCCGGTGATGAGGACCAGGGTGGCGAAGAGCACCCCCACCTCGGCGCAGGCGTGCGCCCGGATGTCGTCGTTCTCCCCCCGCCAGGCGAGGTAGCGCACCGAGAAGATGAAGACCAGGAAGAACGCGAAGAAGGCGATCCAGGCGGCCGGCACATGCACGTAGAAGATGCGCTGGGGCGGCCCCTGGAAGCGGTCCGTCCCGGCGATGAAGAGCCCGGCGTAGATGCCGAAGACGAGGAGAGCCGCCGCCGCCAGGCCCAGCCAGCGATCCCTGCCCTCGTCCTTGGCGGCGAGGATCAGCAGCAGGGCCGCCGCTCCGGTGACGCCGAGGAACAGACCCGCGTCGCTTCCCACCCCTCATCCTCCCCCGGAACCGATCTGATGCAAAAACTTAAGTTTCACCGGAAAAAACATTGAAATCAATCGGCTATAACGAACTCGAAAGCCAGCGCCGATGCTATCACGAACATCACGTCGTACACAACGAGGAGGCGCACCCAGTCTCCCGCGTCCGCCCATCCCCGCCCCCCCAGGAAGGCCGCCGTCCCCTTCACGGCCGCGATCAGCACGGGGACCAGGAGGGGGAACATGAGCACCGGGAGAAGCACCTCCCGCGTCCGGGTGCGCACGCTCATGGCCGCGAAGAGCGTGCCCACCGCCGCGATCCCCACCGTGGCCGCCCCGGCGACCAGGGCCAGCTCGAGGGCCGCCTGGCCCACCGGCGCCCGGTAGAGGACCGCCAGGGCCGCGAACCCGGCCGCCTCCATCCCCGCCATCAGGATAAGGATCGAGGCCATCTTCCCCAGGAAGAGCGCCGCGGGCTCGGCCGGGCTCAGCCGCATCATGGTGAAGCCCTCGCTCTCCCGCTCCACCCCCATGGACCGCGAGAGGCCCACCACCGAGGCGAAGAGGAAGGCCACCCACAGGATGCCCGCCTGCACCGCGCCCGGCTCGCCGCTGGGGCCGCCCTCGGGGCCGAAGGCGAAGCTGAAGAGGGCCAGGACAAGCAGGGAGAAGACGAGCATGATGACGAAGCTCTCCTTCGCCCGCCGCTCCAGCCGGAGGTCCTTCTCCACGACCGCCCACACCACTTCCAGGAACCGGCTCAGGCCGCCCCCTCCCGCGCCGCGGCGCCCTGAAGGACGCTCCGGAACGCCCCCGCCTCCCCGGCGGGCACCCGCATGGCCACCCGCCCCCCGGCCAGCAGGGCCGCCTCCTTGGCGATGGCGCCGGCCCGCTCCGGATCGTGGGTCGTGAAGACGAGGAGGCGCTTCCCGCCGCCCATGTAGCCGTTCACGAGGCGCTCGAGGCGGTCCGCCGCCCGCACGTCCAGGCCCGAGAAGGGCTCGTCCAGGAGGAGGACGTCCGGGGCGTGGAGGAGGGCCCGGCAGAGGGAGGCCCGCTGGCGGAGCCCCTGGCTCAGGTAGCGGACGGGCTCGTCCAGGCGCTCGGCCAGGCCGAGCCATTCGCCCACCTCCTCGATCCGCTCGGCGCGGCCCTGGCGCGGCAGGCCGAAGAGCTTGGCCGCGAACTCGAGGTTCTCCCGGAGGGTCAGGGAGGGGTACAGGAGCGGGTCGTGGCCCACGAGGCCGATCCGGCCGCGGTCCGGGGCGGCGCCGTCGAGCCTCACCTGCCCCGCCGTGGGCCGGAGCAAGCCGGCCAGCATCTTGAGGAGGGTGGACTTGCCCGCTCCGTTCGATCCGAGGAGGGCCAGGGAGCAGCCCCAGGGCATGGCCAGGTTGACTTCTCTCAGGGCCCAGCGCCAGCCGTAGCGCCGGCTCAGGCCCGCGGCCTCGAGCATCGGGGTCACCCGCCCGAGAGTTCGCGCAGGCGGGCGAAGCGCGGGCGGCGCTCCCGGCCGTGCTCGCCGGGCGAGATATTGCCCTGGGCCAGGCGGTCGTCCAGGGCGGCGATCTGGCGCAGCAGCGCCTCCCGCTCCACCCGAAGGGAGAGCGACTGGTTCCGCCGCCCTCTCACCCAGAGGGCCACCCCCCCACCCACGAGCAGGAAAGCGCCTCCCGCCGCGTAGAACATCCAAAGCTCCCCGCCCGAGGCGGGCGCCTGGATGTGGAAGCGGACGGTGGAGCCGGCCTTGGCGGGGCCCAGGAAACGTTCGTACTGCCGCTCCTGGAAGGTGACGGGGTCCTGGGGGGTGAATCCCGTGGCCGAGGCCTGGACGCGGTCCTTCTCGTAGAGGAGGACGAAGTTCTCGGTCCCGTAGAGGAGGGGTTTCTCGACAGTGATGCCGCCGTACTCATCCGCCAGCTTGTAGAGGTAGACCACCATCTTCCGCCCGGGCGGGATGGGCTCCGTGGTGCTGATCTCGGAGCCCATGGCCTTGAGCAGGCTCGGGTCCAGGCCGTGCGGCGCGGCCTCCATCCGGGCGTCCGGATTGCGCACGTTGCTGCTCCGCGCGAGGGCGAGGCGCATGGTGGGCGACCCGTCCTTCGAGACGACGGTGGCCTTCCCCTTGTTCTCGAAGTCGAGAAGCTCCATGACCTCGTAGAAACCCTTGTCCAGCCGCACGAAGATCAGGTGCCGGAACAAGACGATGGAGGACGTGTCGAAGCTGGTCGGGCCCTCGATTTTCTTGCCGGCTTCGGGCGCCGGGGGAGCTCCCTGCGTCTGGGTGGAGCCGCCGGGGGCGGCGCCGGGAAAAGCGGCGGCGGGCGGAAGGGAGGCCGCGAGAAGCACCCCCAGGAGAAGGGCCGCCGCCATGGCGGGAAGGAAACCGGGCGGCACGCGGCGCATGAGGGCGCGGGAGAACGGGGTCATTTGAGCTTGAACCCGCAGGCGGCGCAGAAGTTGTGGCTCTCCCCGGCCTTCGCCCCGCAGGAGGGGCAGAACCGGGCGGCCGACGCGGCCCTCGGCTTGGCCGCTGGCCGCGGGGCGGGCTTGGGGGCGCCCTCGGCGGGCTTCACCTTGCGGTAGGCGAGGATCTCCTCCTCCAGCCGGGCGTCGAGCGAATCTTCCGCGCTTTCCTCTTCTTCATCTTCCTCCCCGGCCGCCTCGGCGCCCGCCGCGAACTGTTCGGCCGCGAGGCCGGCCTCGCGCTCATCGATCCGAACCGGGACGGCGCCTTCCTCCACCCCTCGCGCCTCGAGCTTGCGGAGCACCTCCAGCGCCCGGGCGCGGGCTCCCTCCATCATCTGGGCGAAGTCCTCGTCCGAGAGCTTCCCCATCTGCCGGTCGAACTCGATGTCCATGATGCTCTTGTAGGCCTGATCGCGCTCCAGGAGCAGGCGCGTGATCTCGTGCTCGCGCGTCTCGCGGCCGTTCGCATCGGGCAGGACGCTCCCGGCGTCCTCGGGAGGCCGGACCAGCGGCCAGACCGCGTACAGGAACGAGGACGCCACGGTGAGGCCCACGATGCCGGTGGTCAGGATTTCCACGGGCTACTCCGCCGCCGCGGGCGTGGGGGACTTGTCCGGGGCACGGTAGTCCCCCTCGCTTCCGTAGGCGGAAGGGAGAGCCCGCCGCCTCCGGCCCCAGCGCTCGGGGAAGAAGCATATCAGGGAGCCCAGCGTGAAGATGATGCCTCCCATCCAGACCCAGTTGAGCAGGGGATTGATCATGAAGCGGAAGGTGGCCCCGTCCTCGCCGGCCTCGGCGAAGACGGCATAGATGTCCGAGGCGAAGCCGCGCCGGATGCCCGCCTCGGTGGTGGGCTGGGGCGGGGTGAAGTAGAGCCGCTTCTCGGGCTCGATCTCGCCCATCCGGCGGCCCCCCTGGTAGACGGCCAGCTTGGCGAAGGCCGAGGTGTACTGGGAATTCCGCGTCTCCCGCAGGCCCTCGAAGCGGAGCCGGATGCCGTTCATGGAGAAGCTCTCGCCGGGACGCAGGCGCACTTCGCCCACCTGCTGGTAGGCCGAGGAGGCCGCTATCCCGATGAAGAGGATGGCCATCCCCAGGTGGACGATGTAGCCCCCGAAGCGGCGCTTGTTGCGCATGGTGAGCTCCCAGAAGGCCGTCCAGGCGTTCTCCCCCTGATGCCGCACCCGCGCGGAGACGCCGCGGTAGTACTCGAGCCAGATGGTGGCGACCGAGAAGATGGAGAGGGCGATGGCGAGAACGGCGAAGACGTGCGTCACCCCGAAGAGGAGCAGGGTGGCCAGCCCCCCCGCCGCGACCACCGAGGGGTAGACGAAGCTCTTCTGGAACTGCTTGCCGGAGGTCCGGCGCCAGGCGAGGAGCGGGGACGCCCCCGCCAGGAAGATGAGGAGGATGGCGATGGGCACGTTCACCTGGTTGAAGAAGGGCGGGCCCACCGTCACCTTGATGCCCTTCACCGCCTCGGACACCACGGGGAAGATGGTCCCCCAGAAGACGGCGAAGGTCATCCCCACCAGGACCACGTTGTTGAGCAGGAAGCTCGCCTCGCGCGAGAAGAAGCTCTCCATCTCGTGCTCGCTCCTAAGGAGGGGGAGGCGCCAGATGACGAGCCCGAACGAGACGGCCAGGGCGATGGCGAGGTAGGCGAGGAACGCCCAGCCGAAGCTGCTGCTGGCGAAGGCGTGCACGCTCGAGATGATGCCGCTGCGGGTCAGGAAGGTGCCGAAGATGGTGAGGGCGTAGGTCATGATGATGAGGGAGACGTTCCACACCTTCAGCATCCCCCGCTTCTCCTGGATCATGACGGAGTGGAGGAAGGCGGTGCCGGTGAGCCAGGGCATCAGGCTCGCGTTCTCGACGGGATCCCACGCCCAGTAGCCGCCCCACCCGAGCTCCTTGTAGGCCCAGGCCCCGCCCAGCAGGATCCCGATCCCCAGGAAAAACCAGGCGAAGAGCGTCCAGCGGCGGGTGGAGGTGATCCAGTCGGTGTCGAGCTTGCCGCTCACCAGGGCGCCGATGCAGAAGGCGAACGGCACGGCGAAGCCCACGAAGCCCAGGTAGAGGTTGGGCGGATGGATCACCATCCCCCAGTCCTGGAGGAGCGGGTTGAGCCCCTTGCCGTCCGGGGGAGGCGTGGGCAGGGTCGCGAAGGGCGGGGTGATGAAGGCGAGGATGGTCAGGAAGAACAGCGCCGTCACCATGAGGGTGGCGGTCACGTAGGGCATCAGGACCTGGTTGCGGCCGCGGTTCTGGACGATGACGGTGAAGGAGAAGATGCAGAGCAGGAGCACCCAGAGGAGGAGGCTCCCCTCCTGCCCGCCCCAGAAGGCGCTGAAGCGGTAGAAGGCGTTCAGCTGGTTGTCGACGTGGCCGGCCACGTACTCGACGCGGTAGTCGCGAGCCAGGAGGAGCCACAAGAGGGCGATGCTCGCCGCCGTGACCAGGCCGAAGACGGCCATCGCGGCGTTGCGGCCCGCGAGGATGAAGTCGGCCCTCCGGCTGAGGCCCCCCCATACGGAGGCGATGACGCTGAAGATGGCCAGCACGAAGGCGGCCGTGATGCCGTAGCTGCCGAGCTCGATGAAGAGCAAGGGGCTCTCCTGAAAGCGCGGAATTGGTAGGCGGGACCACGCCGCGCGCGAAAATAGTTACTTTTACTTGTGCGGGGAGCCCCTTATTCTTTCGTGGCCCGCTCGACCATCTTCTGGTGTTCCTGGGGGATGGCCTCGCCCTTCGCCTTCATCTCCTCGAATTTGGAGGGGCAGGCCACCATCAGGTTCTTGGCCACCAGGGTGCCGGACTCGTCCAGCTTGCCCTCGGCGATGACCGGGAAGCCGTTCTCCAGGAGGTCGGGAGGGACGCCCCGGTAGCTCACCGCCAGGGTCTGCTTCTCGCCCTGGAGGCGGAAAGCCAGTCCCATGGCCTGGGGATTTCGGGTGATCGTCTTGGGCACCACCTTCCCCTGGACGCGGATCCCCTGCCCGTTCAGCGAGGCCGCCTTCGTGGCCGCCTCGTCCACTGTCATGAAATAAACGAAATTGTCGCTGCGGAAGCCTGAAACGGCGAGATACAGGAACGCGCTGACGACCACGATACCTGCAATGATGAACTTGGCCCGCTGAGGGGTCATTCTCGTCTCCATCCTGCTGCCGGGGGGTTAAGGCCGACCCACCTTGGAATTTAAGATTATACCCTCCGAGAGAATCTTTCAAGACCGCGAAACCCGATTTGAGACATTTTCTTCCGATTTCTCACAACTGCTGATAAAACAGCGCCCCCGGGGGATCGGTTCCCGCCGGGGGCACCGCTTGAGGCTACTTCACCTCCCGCTCCTGGATCCAGGGCATCATGCCCCGCAGGCGGGCACCCACGATCTCGATGGGATGCTCCTTCTCCTTGCGGACGATGGTATTGAAGGTGGGCCGCCCCACCATGTTCTCGTTGATCCACTCGGAGGCGAACTTGCCCGTCTGGATGTCCTTGAGAATCTTCTTCATCCGCTCGCGGGTGCCCTGATCGATGATCACCTTGCCGCGCGTGATGTCGCCGTACTCGGCCGTGTCCGAGACCGAGTAGCGCATCATCGTGATCCCGCCCTGGTAGATCAGGTCGGTGATGAGCTTGACCTCGTGCAGGCACTCGAAATAGGCGCAGGCCGGCTGGTAGCCCGCCTCGACCAGGGTCTCGAAAGCCGCCCGGATGAGCTCGGTGATGCCGCCGCAGAGCACCACCTGCTCGCCGAAGAGGTCGGTCTCGGTCTCCTCCTCGATCGTCGTCTCGATGATCCCCGCGCGGGCGCAGCCCACCCCCTTGCCGTAGGCCAGGGCGTAGTCCTTCGCCTTGCCCGTGAAGTTCTGGAACACGGCCACCAGGCCCGGCACCCCGCGCCCGTCCTCGAACTGGAAGCGCATGGTGTGGCCCGGGCTCTTCGGGGCGATCATGAACACGTCGATGTTCTTGGGGGGGATGATCTGCCCGTAGTTCAGGTTGAAGCCGTGGGCCACGACGAAGGCGTCGCCGTCCTTCATGTGGGGCAGGATGTCGTTGCGCCAGATGGCGGGCTGGAGGTGGTCCTGGGTCAGCATGACCACCAGGTCGCCCGCCTTGGCCGCCTCGGCCGTCTCCATGACCTCGAGGCCGTCCTCCTCGACCTGTTTCCAGCGCGGCGACGTCTTTCGCAGCCCCACCACCACCTTCACGCCGCTGTCCTGGAGGTTCATCGCGTGCGCCCGGCCCTGGCTCCCGTAGCCGATGACCGCCACCGTGCGGCCCTTGAGCAGGTTCAGGTCCGCGTCGGCGTCGTAGTAGATTTTCAGGCCCTTCAGAAGCTCCTCCGCGTTCATTGCTTTCGTCCTCCTGGTTTGATCGGCTGTCCGCGCGGACCGGCGTGATCGAAAAGGCGCAGGGACCGCTTTGATTTTCCCGACATTCCCCGCCGTGAAAGGCTCCATACTCTAGGAGCGGCGGCGCGGGGCGTCAAGGCGGCGGCGCGGGGAACCGCCCGGCCCCGGAACGCCGCCTTGACACGCGCCCGGCGATGAAAGTCTTATTATTCGAGCGGCGCGCGCCCTCCCCGCCCGTCTTCCCGCACAGGAGGCCTTCATGCCCCCTCTCCCGCTCCTCCGGCGCCCGGCGGCGAGCCGCGCTCTCCGGCTGGCCGCCGTTTCCTTCCTCGTCCTGGCCGCCGCGGCCCCGGCCGCCGCCCAGGCGCCCAGGCCCGTCGCCCTTGCGCTGAACTGGCTGCCCGGGGGCGCCCACGTTCCCCTCTACTTCGGCCAGAGCGAGGGAATCTTTCGAAAGGCGGGACTGGACGTGACCCTCCGCCCCTCGCGGGGCAGCGCGGAGGCGCTCCGCGCCCTCGGCCAGGGGGCACAGTTCGCCCTCGCGGAGGCGGCCGAGGTATACGCCCAGCGGGCCGGGGAGGCCGGCGGCCTGGTGGGCATCCTGGCCTATTTCCCGCAGGGCGGGAGCGCGATCATCTCGCTCAGGCGCCCGGACCTCCAGCGCCTCCCCGATTTGGCGGGGAAGGTCATCGGCGCCCCCCACGCGTCCTATCCCCGGCTCCTCTTCCCCGAATTGCGCCTCGGCCCCGCGTTCGACCTGGGCCAGGTCCGCTGGCGGAACCTGTCACCGGACGAGCTGCTCCCGGCCCTGCTGGAGGGCAAGGTGGACGCCGTGGCCGCCTCGGCCCTCGTGGCGTCCCAATACCGGGCGGCGGCGGAGCTCGTGAAAAAGGACATCTCGGTGTTCCCCTACGCCGGGGCCGGCGTGAATCCCTACGGGCTCGTGCTGGTGACGACCGAAGATCAGATCAAGCGGGATTCCGCGCGGGTCCGCGCCATGGCCGCGGCCGTGGCCCACGCGGCGGCGGCCGCCCTGTCTCGTCCGGGGGATGCCCTGCGGGCCTTCCAGAAAGAGAACCCCGCCTCGCCCCCCGCCCGCAGCGCGTCGGAATGGGAGGAGGCGGCGAAGCTCATCCGGCCCTCCGCGCGCCCCGCGGGCCTGGGCCGCTTCGACGGCGCCCGCCTGGAGGAGTTCCAGGCCCTGATGGCGAAGCTCCTCGACCGGCGGCTCGACGTGCCCATCGGAAGCGTGTTCACGAACCGCTTCCTCCCGGGCCCGGCCCCCACTCCCCCCAAGTCCTAGCCTTCGCCCGAAACGCGAAAGCAAAAGGGGCCGGCGGCTCCCGCCGCCGGCCCCTCCATTCTTCCCGGGCGAAAGCCCGCCTCTCCGTCAGAGGGCGGAACTGATGATGGGCCGGCTGATCCCCTTGAAGGCGACCGCGATCTGCTCGGCCGCCTGGGTCGCGGCCTCGGCCGCCTCCTGGGCGAGGATGCGGCTTTGCTCGGCCGCGTGGCGGGCGGAATCGGCCGCGCGGTCCTTCGCGGCGGAGGCGTAGGCGCTGGCCTGGGAGGCGAATTCGCCCGCCTCGGCGGCGGCGTACTTGGCCTTCTCGACGGCCGCCATGGCCAGGTCCTTCGCCGTCTCCAGCATCTGACGGACCTGCTGGTCCATCTTCTCCACCGCCTCCTGGCGCCGGTGGCGGAGGGCCTCGCCTGCGTGCCGGAGGGCGTCCTCGACCGCCTCCCTGGCCTCCTGCGCGGACCGCATGGCCCGCTCGTAAGCCTCCGCGGCGGACGCCATGACGGGCACGTTCACCGGGAGGGTCGGATCCGTCTGGGTATGGAGGACGGATTCACGCTCCCTCGCCCGCTCGTCGGCCAGCCGGAGGGCCTCGGCATCCACCATGATGTCCACCCGGCGGGCGACGACGCTCCTGCGCGGCTCCATGATCTGCCACGCGAGGCCCAGCCGGCCCAGGAGGCAGATGGCCCAGTAGGTCACGTCGATCTCGAACCAGCGCTGCCCGTGCCGGGCCGAGCGCTGATCGGCGTGGTGGTTGTTATGCCAGCCCTCGCCGAAGGAGATGAGGGCCACCCACCAGTTGTTCGTGCTGTCCTCGTCGGTCTTGTAGTTGCGGTAGCCCCACAAATGGGTGGCCGAGTTCACCAGCCAGGTGCCGTGCCACAAGGCGACCGTGCGGAGAAAAACGCCCCAAACCAGCCAGGAAAGGCCCAGCCCCCCGTAAAGCTCCCCCGCCGCGTACACGAGGACGGCGGTCAGGAGGTACAGGAGGAAAAAGTAACGATCCAGGAAGCGCTGGACCGGGTCGCGGTCCAGGTCCTTGGCGAAGCGGCTGTACTCCTCGTAGGTGGTCGCCCCCGGCGTGTCCACGAACAGCCAGCCCATGTGGGCCCAGAGGAAGCTCACCAGGGGGCTGTGGGGATCGGGCTCGTCGTCCGCCTCCTTGTGATGGATGCGGTGCAGCGCCGTCCACGAGATGGGGCCGCTCTGCAGGGCCTGGGAGGCGCAGAAGGTGAGGAAGTATTCCATCCACTTATAGGTCTGGAAGCTGCGGTGGGTGAGCAGCCGGTGGTAGCACAGGGTGACCCCGAACATCCCCGTCATGATGTAGAAAACGCCGAAAATCGCCAGGCCCGAGGTGCTGTAAAGGTCCGGCCGCAGGGCCAGCAGGGCGCCGGCATGGATGAGGGCGATGACGGTCACCGTCCCCCACTGGATGTGACGCTCTTCCTTGCGGTGGATGGCCAGCTTCCGCCGCCCCGATTCCATGGTCGAACTCAAGAGCCGGTTCCTCCAAACAATATTGTTCGAATGCGCAAATACGCGAGAATCCCCCTCACTCGCTTCTCCTGACAACTTTGGCGGCTCGCGCCATCAAGAAAATTGAGGGGCGGATATCCTTTGCCTGTATCCGGGGGGTTACCACTTCCCTCGGTGAGGAATTTATCTTGAGTCACTTGAGGAAAATAATCAAGTCTTTTATTTTCGGACACTTTTATCCGCTTGATGCCGGCGGTCCGCGCCCCCGGTGGGGGCCCGCGTTGTCATTTCCGCCGAACTGACATAAGAAACCGTGAACGATCCACCTTCCGGAGGCTCGCATGCCCGACATCCAGGTGAATGGGGTCCGCCTCAACTACGAGAGCCACGGGGCGGGAACGCCGCTGGTCTTCGTCCACGAGTTCGCGGGCGGCCAGAAGAGTTGGCTCGACCAGGTGCGCTTCTTCGGCCGCCGGTACAAAGTGGTGACCTACAACGCCCGCGGCTACCCCCCCTCCGAGGTCCCGCCCGACCCCGCCCAGTACAGCCAGGACATCGCCGTGGACGACCTGGCCAGCGTCATCCAGGGCCTGGGGCTCGCCCCCGCCCACGTCGTGGGGCTCTCCATGGGGGGCTACGCCACCCTGCACCTGGGGCTGCGCTACCCCGAACTCGCCCGCTCCCTCGTGGTGGCCGGCTGCGGCTACGGCTCGGTGCCGGACCGGCAGGAGGCCTTCCGCCGGGAGGCGCTCGAGGCCGCCCGCCGCTTCGACGAGGACTTCGCCGGCTTCGCCGCCGCCTACACGGCGGGCCCCACCCGCCTCCAGCTCGAGCGCAAGGACCCCATCGCCTACAGGCGGTTCGTCGAAGGCTTCCGGGAGCACTCCCCCAAGGGCTCGGCCAACACCATGCGCGGGGTCCAGAGCCGCCGCCCCTCGGTCTACTCGCTGGAGGAGGGCCTCCGGAGGATGAACGTTCCCACCCTCATCCTCAGCGGGGACGAGGACGAGCCCTGCCTCGACCCGGGGCTCTTCCTCAAGCGGACCCTCCCGATGGCGGCCCTCATCACCTTCCCGAACGCGGGCCACCTCATCAACCTGGAGGAGCCGGCCCTGTTCAACCGGACGGTGCTGGACTTCATCACCGAGGTAGACGCGGGGCGCTGGCCCGCCCGCGACCCCCGCACCAAGACCCAGGCGGCGCTGTTCCAGGAAAAGAAAGGCTGATTGTGGCATCCAAACACGTTGTTGACTTGGCTTTCCCCTCTCCCCTCGGGAGAGGGTGGAGCATCCAAGCGGTGGCCGCTTGGATGCTCCGGGCGAGGGAGGCCCGGCACCGCTGTCCCTCACCCCCGCCCCTCTCCCGGAGGGAGAGGGGAGAAAAGCTGGCGGGAACGCACTGAGGACCAGGCGCATGAGTGGACAACCAGTTTAGGCTTCACACCTTAATTCCCGGGGAGAGACGAGATGCCGGGCAGGATGCTGGAAGGCGTGCGGGCCGTCGTGACCGGGGGCTCCTCCGGCATCGGCGCGGCCATCGCGCGCCGGTTCGCTTGCGAGGGGGCCTCCCTTTGGGTGGCCGGGGGAGCGAACGCCGAGGGCATGAAGGCCGCCGTCGAAGCCTGCAGGAAAGAGGGCGCGAAGGCCGGCGGGAAGAGCTACGACTTCGGCCGGGCGGCGCAGGCCGGGGAGGCGGTGCGCGAGGGGGCGGCCTTCCTCGGCGGGCTCGACGTGCTGGTGAACTGCCACGCCACCCGCTGCCACAAGCCCCTCGTCGAGTTCACCGACGAGGACATCGACCGCCTCTACGAGGTGAACGCCAAGTCCGTCTTCATCGCCTCCCGGGAGGCGGCCAAGATCATGCTCCCGCAGGGCAAGGGCCGCATCCTCATGATCGGCTCCATCGACGGCATCCGGGGCGTGCCCGGCAACGCCCTCTACGGCGCCACCAAGACCTCGATGCACAACATGGCCAAGGCCTTCGCCGTGGAATTGGGGCCCAAGGGCATCCGCGTCAACTGCCTGGCCCCGGGGACGACCGAGAGCGAGCGCGTCAAGATCACCCACGCGAACCGGCCCGAGTACGCCGCCTCGAAGCTCCCCAACATCCCCGCCCGGCGCTTCGCCCAGCCCGAGGAGATGGCCGCCCTGGCCGCCTTCATGGTGTGCGGGGAGAACGATTTCATGAACGGCACGGTGGTGGTGAGCGACGGGGGCGTGCTGGCGGTGTGAGGGCCGTCAGGGGGTGATCGCCAGCTCCTTGAGCTCGTTGTCGCCGCCCAGGGGCTTGCCCTCGAAGTCGAGCACCCGGGCGAGGATCTTGCCCGCGCAGTTCATCTCGCGCTCGCCGAAGGCGTAGATGTCCTGGAAGCTGTCCTGGGGGACCTTCGGGCCCAGCGGGGCGGCGATGCCCACCGCGAGGAACCCCTGGCCCTGGGGAGAAAGCGAGAAGTCCGCGAGCCGCTTCGAGACCTCCCCCCAAAAGGAGGCCCAGCCCTGCGTCCTGAGCCGGGGGCTCACGTAGAGCTTGGGGCTCCCCTTCCCGTAGCAGCTCCCCACCCGCTCGATGACCACGAAGGCCACCCGCCCCGTCTCCAGCCGGAGCCGGCTGAAGAAGTAGATTACCCGCCTGCCGTTCCCGTCCTGGGGAAGCTGGGCGAGGGTGACGGAAGAGCGGTCTCCCACCGGCTCGGCGCAGGCCGCGCCGGGGCGCTTCAGGCAGAAGGTGGTCTCGAGAACGGAGGTCGCGGCCTGGGCGCCGGGGGCGGCGAGGAGGCCCATCAGGAGCGCCCCCAGGCCCGCGAGGGCCGCCGCGCGAAGCCGCCGAGCCCTCATTCCCGCCCCCGTCCTTTCAATGGGCCCGGTGGTACGGGTCCGGGACGTAGGCCCATTCCTTGTGCCCCAGCGACGCCGCCGCCCGCTGCGGCCAGTAGGGGTCGCGCAGCATCTCGCGCGCGATGAAGACCACATCCGCCTCCCCGTTCCGCACGATCTGGTCCGCCTGCCAGGGCTGGGTGATCATGCCGACGGTGCCCGTGAGGACGCCGGCGGCCCGCCTCACCTCGCGCGAGAACTCCACCATGTAGCCCGGGCCGGCGGGGATCTTGGCCTTGGGCGTCCCCCCGCCGCCGCTGCAGTCGATGAGATCCACGCCCTCGTCCTTGAGGGTCCTAGCGAGCTCGATGGTCTCGGGGAGGGTCCAGCCTCCCTCCATGAAGTCGGTGCAGGAGAGCCGGATGCCCAGGGGCCGGTCGTCCGGCCAGGCGGCGCGCACCTCGCGGACCGTCTCCACGGTGAAGCGTATGCGGTTCTCGAAGCTCCCGCCGTAGGCGTCGGCCCGCTGGTTCGACAGGGGGGAGTGGAAGCTGTGGATCAGGTAGCCGTGCCCCCCGTGGATCTCCAGCCACTCGAAGCCCGCCTCCTTGGCCCGCCGGGCGGCCTCGCCGAAGGCCTTCTGGACGGAGCGGATTTCCTCCACCGAAAGCGGCTTGGGCACGGGGGCGTTCTCGCCGAAGGGGATGGGGCTCGGCCCCACGATCTCCCAGGCGCCCTCCTCCTTGGAGAGGAAGTGCCCGCCCTCCCAGGTCCGGGCCTGGCTGGCCTTGCGGCCCGCGTGGGCGAGCTGAATGGCCGCCACAGCCTTGTGCTCCTTCACGAAGCGCGCGATGCGGGCCAGGGGCTCGACGTGCTCCTCGGACCAGATGCCCATGCAGCCGTGGGTGATCCGGCCCCGGCGCTCGACGCCCGTCGCCTCCACCATGACCAGGCCCGCCCCGCCCACGGCGCGGGAGCCCAGGTGGACGAGGTGCCAGTCCGTCGCCTTCCCTTCGACCGAGCTGTACTGGCACATGGGGGAGACGGCGATGCGGTTGCGCAGGGTCGCCCCGCGCACCGGGAGCTTATCGAACAGATGAGGCATTTCTTTTAACCCCTTGATTTTCCGCGTTCCCCTGGGCAGGGGAGTTCAATGGCCCCCCCGCACGGCGCCGCCCATGTTTTCCGCCCGGCTTGCCTCAGGGCGTGCCGCGGCGGCCGCCCCCGTCCATGTAGATGGAGCTCCCGAAGACGTAGGTGCAGACGTCCGAGGCGAGGAAGGCCGCCACGTTCGCCACCTCCTCGGGCTCGCAGATGCGCCCCGCGGGGGTCCGCTTGCCCACCGCCGCCAGGATCTCCTCGACGTTCTTCCCCTCCTTCTTGGCCTGGGCCTGCAGGAGGTCGCGCGCCCGCTGGGTGTTGGTCATGCCCGGGCAGATGGTGTTGACCATGATGCCGTCCGGGGCGGCGGCGTCCGAGAGGGCGCGGGTCATGTTGAGGACGGCGATGTTGGCGAGGCTCGTGGGGATGTTCCCGCGCGCGGGGCTCGCCCCGGCGCCCCCGGCGATGTTCACGATGCGGCCCCACCTCTGCTTCTTCATGTGGGGGATGGCGAGCTGGGAGAGGCGCAGGTAGCCGAAAGACTTGAGCAGCAGGGCCTCCTCGATGATGTCCACCGGAAGATCGAGGATGTCGCCCCCGCGCGCGGCGCCGGCCGAGTTGATGAGGATGTCCACCCCGCCGAACTTCGAGACGGCCGAGTCCACCACCTTCTTGCAGCCGTCGAGGGAGGTCAGGTCCGCCGGGACCGGCATCCCCTCCCCGCCCGCCGCGTTCACTTCCTTCGCCACGTCTCCCAGGAGCTTCTCGTCCCGGGCCGTGACGCAGACGCGCGCGCCTTCCTTGGCCAGCGCCAGCGCGCAGCACCGGCCGATGCCCCGGCTCGCCCCGGTCACGATCGCCCGCTTCCCCTTCAAGCCCAAATCCATGGATGGCTCCTCATGGAAGGGCCGCGCATCTCCGCGCGGCCGGATAGGCATCCCCCCCGGCGCGGAAGAAAGAGCCCCGCTTGCGGGCCTCCTCCTCCGGGGGCAGCTTGCCCATACGCACATCTATCCCCTCAGAGAGGGGGTAAAGATTATTTCTCCATGAAAACTCGATCGGTGGTCAAGGTTCCGGCGCGGAATTCCGCGGACGGGCACTCCCGATCATCGCACCTTCACGTCCTTCGCGCCCAGGGGGTCCACCACCGGGGCGTCGACGGGGATCAGGTCCGCGTACTTGAGGCCGGTGGCCGTGTTGAAGACCACGACGCGATCCTGGCGCCCGAGGTCGCCGCGCTCCCGAAGGAGCCGGAGAGCGGCGACGCAGGCCCCGCCCTCGGGGCAGAGGAGGAGCCCCTCGGCCGCTCCAGCCTCCCGCTGTGCCGCGAACATGGCCTCGTCCGGGACGGCCACCGCCGTCCCCCCGCTCTGCCGGATGGCCCGCAGGCACAGGAAATCGGCCAGCACCCGTGGAACCCGCAGCCCCGAGGCGTGGGTGCTCGGATGCTCCCAGAGCGAGGCCGCCTCCGCCCCCGCCTCGAAGGCGCGGACCAGCGGGGCGCACCCCTCGGCCTGGACCGAGATCATGCGCGGCCGGCGCGGGCCGATCCAGCCCAGCGCCTCCAGCTCGGCGAAGGCCCGCCACATGGCCACCAGGCCCGTCCCGCCGCCTGTAGGGTAGACGATGGCGTCGGGGACTTCCCCTCCCAGCTGTTCGACCAGCTCGTAGGCCATGGTCTTCTTTCCCTCGACGCGGTAGGGCTCCTTGAAGGTGGAGAGGTCGAACCATCCCTTCTCGGGCGCCCGCCGGGCCACGATCTCCCCGCACTGGTGGATGAAGCCCCGCACCACAGTGACCTCCGCCCCGGCCAGGGTGCACTCCACCTTGTGGACGGCGGGCGCATCCACGGGCATGTAGATGTGGGCCCGCAGGCCCGCCCGGGAGGCGTAGGCCGCGGTCGCCCCCCCGGCGTTCCCCGCCGTGGGGATGGCCACCTCCCGCGCCCCCAGCAGGCGCGCCATGGTGAGGGCGGCGGAGAGGCCGCGCGCCTTGAAGCTCCCCGTCGGGAGCTGGCCCTCGTCCTTGACGAGCAGGCGCGGCAGCCCGACCCGGGCGCCCAGGCGCGGCACCTCGAGGAGCGGGGTCATTCCCTCGCCCAGGCTCACGATGGCTTCCGGCGAGGGGGCGGGCAGGACCTCGTGGTAGCGCCACATCCCGGGGGCCCGCCGGGCGGCGGCCTCGGGCCTCAGGGTGCGCGCCGCGGCCTCCAGGTCGTAGCGGGCGAGGAGGGGCGCTCCCGCCGGGCTCAGGTTCCGCAGCCGGTCCGCCGCGAACCGTTCCCCCGTGCGGGCGCACTCGAGGTCCAGGAAGGCGGAGTAGCCTTTCACGACGCCGCTCTCGTGATTCATGCTTGCCCTCTGGCGGAGGAACGACTTGAATTCTCATCCGGTCATGGCGCACGGGTCTTGCGAATAGCCCTTTGAAGGACCCGACTTTATCACAAACCTTGATCCACCGCTCGCCGAGCTCCGCCAGGCGCGCGAGCAGCCAGGCTTCTCCTGGCGCCGCGGGCAGGAGGATGGGCAGACGGAACTCCCCCCCGCCAAGGTCCCGCGCCGTCCCTCCTTCCCGCCTGATCGCGGCGCATCTCCTTGAAGCGCCCCCGCGGTTGCGCTAGCTTGGGCCGGACATGATCCTTCCGTTCCATTTCGCCCGGCCGCCCGCCCTGCGCCGGAGCCGGGCTTGACCGGCGGCAAGGGGAGGGCCACGCCAGTCACCGCCATCACCGTGACACGCCGGACAAAGCAGCCGGCTTCCCGCCGGGAGGTGGACCGCGGCGCGCACGAGCGCCGGAGATTGGCCTTTCCCTCTCGCACTTCATATACGCGCTTCCGGAGGATCCGATGAGCCGCCGCATGCACCCCGAGGCCCTGGAGGGCTTCCTCGCCGCCGTTTTCCAGAAGCTCGGCCTCCCCGGGGGCGACGCCGCCTGGGTGGCCTCCACCCTGGTCCAGGCCGAGCTGCGAGGGGTATCGAGCCACGGCGTCATCCGCCTGCCGAACTACACCCGCCGCCTCGAGGCGGGCGCCGCCAACACCCGGCCCAACATCCGCGTCGAGAAGGACTGCGGCGCCCTCGCCCTCATGGACGGGGACAACGGGATTGGGCAGGTGGTCTCGCGCCGGGCGATGGAGGAGAGCATCGCCCGGGCCGATCGGCACAACGTGGGGCTCGTGCTCGTCAAGGAGAGCAACCACTTCGGGGCCGCCGCCACCTACGCCCTGATGGCCGCCGGGCGGGGGATGGCGGGCATCGTGACCACCACCACCATGAAGAACGTCGCCCCCCACGGCGCCCGGGCCCCCCTCATCGGGAACAACCCCATCGCCATCGCCCTGCCGGGAAATCCCCCTCTGTGCCTGGACATGGCGCTCAGCGTGGTGGCCCGGGGCTACGTGCTCCAGGCGGCCCGGGCCGGGAAGAAGATCCCCGAGGGCTGGGGCCTGGACTCGGAGGGGAAGCCCACCACCGACCCCAACGAGGTGCTGAAGAGCGCCCTCCTCTCCCCCATCGCCGGGCACAAGGGGAGCGGCCTCTCCATCCTCATCGACGCCCTGCTGGCCGGGCTCGCCGGCTCGAACTTCAGCCACCAGGTGAGGGAGGTGGGCGATTACTCGGGCCCGAGCGGGGTGACCCACCTCTTCCTCTCCATCAAGATCGAGGCGCTGGTCCCCCTGGCCGCCTTCCGCGCCTCGATGGACGCCTTCTGCGGCGTCCTCCGGGCCGCCCCCAGGGCCATGGGCGTCGAGCGCATCTGGATGCCGGGCGAGATGGAGCTCGAGAAGGAGCGCGAGCGCCGGGAGAAGGGCGTCCCCCTCCCGCCCGAGCGCCTGCAGGAGATGGCCGAGATCGCCGGGAGGCTGGGCGTCCCCATGCCGGAGGCGGTGGGATGAGCGATGCCCCCCGCCCCGAGGAGCTCGCCGCCTCCGCCGCCGAGTTCGCCCGGGGGGCGGGCGAGCTCCTCCTCGGCCTTTTCGGCAAGCGGGTCGAGGTCGAGTACAAGGACGCCGCCAAGACCGACCCCGTGAGCGAGGCCGACCTCGCCAGCCAGAACTTCCTCCAGCAGCGCATCCTCGGCCGCTACATCGGCCACGCCGTCCTCGGCGAGGAGAAACCCAAGGACGTGGAGGCGGCCCAGGCCGAGGGCGCCCAGATCGTCCCCGAGTACCTCTGGGTGCTCGACCCCCTGGACGGCACCAAGAACTTCCTGAACGGGCTCGCCGTCTGGGGATGCTCGGTGGGGGTCCTGCGCCGGGGCCGGCCCGTCGCCGGGGCCGTCTTCACCCCCGAGCCCCCGACCGTGGACTCGGCCGCCGGGGCCGGCGGCACCGTCTACCGCGCCTGGGAGGGCGGGGGCGCCTGGCGGGAGGAGCGCCCCATCCGGGTGGCCCCGGACGAGAAGCCCACCGGCCAGCGCATCTCGAGCCTCCCGGGCTCCTACCTCACCCAGTACCGCCCGACCGGGCCCCTCAAGCAGAGCGGCCTGGGCGAGGTGCGGGCGCCCGGCTCCATCGCCTACGAGCTCGCCCTCGTGGCGCGGGGCGGGCTCCACTTCGCCCTCTTCGGGGCCCCGAGTATCTGGGACGTGGCGGCGGGGGTGCTCTTGGTGAAGGAGGCGGGCGGGCTCCCCCTCATCCGCCGCGGCGGGTCCGACTATTGGGACCCCCTCGTCAACTTCTTCCCGGAGGAGGACGAGTCCCCCCGGACCCTCGACCTCGCCCGCAAGTGGCGGCGCGCCATCCTGGTGGGCAACCCCGGCGTGAGCCGCTTCCTCGCCCAGAATCTGAGGAAGGTGAACCGCCCCGGCCTCTGGTTCAGGCGGCGGCGGTAAAAAGGGGAATTACCCGGTATTATCGGCAACTAACCGCAATTACTTGCAACTTTTGGAACCTCCCCCCCTCATCGTCCCGCCGCGCCATTCGCTGAAAAAAGCCGTAATTCCCCGGGATTCCCCGGAAACTGCCGGAAAGACCCTTCTTCCCATCTCTAATCCCTACCTCGAAACCGGATTCCGTAGGGGCGGGTTTCAAACCCGCCCCTCCGGATGCGCGCGGCGCCCCGGCGCGGGTCCGCCCGAAGGGGAATATAGGAGGGAATGGGGAAAAGCCATTTACCGCAAATCGCAGCAAATGACGCCATTTTCGTGTGGGAATGTGAACACCATATGTTGTATGAAAACCCAATTTTGCACATCTTATCCACCATATTTTGTGCGATTTCCTCGCATTTCGCTTGATCTTCACCTACCAAAGGAATACATTTTCGAACAGATTAACTCGCCCAATGATAGAAGGAGACCATAGCGATGTCGAAGTCCTTTAAACCAGGACAGAAAGTTCCGTATTCAGGCCAAGCTGAAATTCTTGGACCTCGCGGTGGACGGACCGGTGAGGAGAGGACGGTCGTCAAGAACGAGCCTTTTCCTCCTACTCCCGAACCTGGCCAGACTTATCGAATCGTGGATCGAACAAGACATAACCCCAAGTAAGCTGGGTGATAAAAACCATTCCAGAAAGGACGACTCGAGGAGATGGCCAAGCCGAGGGTATTCATAAGTTCAACATTCTACGATCTGAGGCAGATCAGAGAAGACCTAGAAAGATTCATTAAAGAAATTGGGTTTGAATCCATCAGAAACGAAACAGGCACAATACCTTATGGTTCAGAAAAGGCTCCCGAAGAATATGCGTACCGTGAAATCGATCTCTGCGACATTGTAGTTTCAATAATCGGCGGGAGATTCGGAAGTGAATCTGCTGCCGATCAGCAATATTCGATATCACAGAAAGAATTGCAGCGGGCATTGGACAAAGGGATTCAGGTTTACATTTTTATAGAGAAAAATGTAAACGCTGAATTTCAAACCTATCAACTCAACAAGCGCAACTCTAGAATTAAGTACAGACACGTAGATAATCCTCAAATCTATGAATTCATCGAACAAGTACACAAATTACCCAAGAACAACCCTATTGCATCGTTTGAGGTTTCTCTCGATATAGTTGACTATCTAAGGAACCAATGGGCTGGACTATTTCAAGGATTACTGCAAGAAAGAAAAAGATTAGCTGAAGCCCAGATACTTTCCGACATGAAAGCAGTTTCAGGAACATTAAAACAACTCGTCACGTACCTTACCGAAGAACGAAAAAATAAAGATGGAGCGATCCAACAAATTCTAATTTCTAACCATCCCGCTTTTCAAAGATTCAGGGAGTTAACAAATACACCTTACCGTGTATTTTTTTCTAGCCTGGACGATCTGAATGCTTGGCTCAAGGCTCGTGGGTGGAAAGAGGTGTCCGGGGATGAATTAGATGTCGACAGTAAAATTGAGTGGATCCATGAGGATCGTGATGACTATCTCAAGCTAACTGAAAACATCTTCGATGAACACGGCAATCTCAAGATATACACGCAAAGTTCTTGGAAAGACGAATGGCTTTTCCTCCAGGCCCGAAGTCCCAAGAAGGTTGAAGACGATGACATCCCGTTCTGATGTTAAATAATTAACGTAGCCGATTTATATTCTTTGACGAAGCAACTCCATTTCCGCCCCCTTACGCCCCCGCCCTCCCCCTCAGCAGATCCCGGATCTCGGCGGGCAGCTCCTGATCCTCGCTCCGTGCGGGCGGAGGGGGGTCTCCGCCTATCGGGCGCACGTGCGGAACCCCGCGAAGATGTCGTTGCGGTAGGGCTGGAAAAAATTGCGGTACTGGTTGTTCGCCAGGCGGTAGCGGGTGGCCCAGGCCCCTCCCTTCAATACTTTCCGGTACCCGAACCAGGGGGCCGAA